>NZ_CP187112.1:2337500-2637500 GCF_050613275.1 Anoxybacillus dikiliensis | reverse complement strand
TCACATCGATTCTAGGCGATACGTTCCGCCTTGATTCGTTTGCGAAATCGTTTAAAGCATTATTGCTTATCGGTAGTGCGCTCGTTTTACTTCTTGCGATTCATTACGAACCGAATGAGCGCATCGCGTATCGTGGCGAATTTTATTACTTATTTTTAACGGCTCTTCTCGGTGCGATGATGATGGCGTCGAGTGGGGATCTTATTACGCTGTTTGTTGGTCTTGAACTGCTGTCCATTTCTTCTTATATTCTTGTTGCGATTCGGAAAAAACATACGTTAGCGAATGAAGCTGCGCTAAAATATGTCATTACAGGAAGCATTGCAACAGCCATTACGTTGTTCGGGATGAGCTACATATTTGGCTTTACCGGATCGACAAATATAAAAGAAATTGCTCGGCAACTCGCAAGTACGTATGACGGGAATCACCAATACATTTTATCGCTTGCCTTTTTGCTTACGTTTATCGGTTTGTCGTTTAAATTGGCGGCTGCTCCGTTTCATATGTGGGCGCCAGACGTATATCAAGGCGCAACGACGCCAGTTGTTTCCTTTTTAAGCGTCGTATCGAAAACAGCGGGATTTGTCATCGTGCTGCGCCTCATCGTTTCTGTATTTGCTCAAATACCGACGGACAGTTCGAATTCCATGCTTATAACGCTTGCGCCGTATATCGCTTTTTTAGCAGGAGCAACGATGATTATCGGCAATACGATTGCGCTACGCCAGCGCAACGTCAAACGCATGCTGGCGTATTCGAGCATCGCACATGCGGGATACGTGCTCGTTGCTTTCGCAAGCTTATCGATGTTTATGTTTGAAGCGATTTGGTTTTACTTATTGGCGTATTTGTTTATGACGATCGGCGCGTTTGCGATTTTGCAAGTCGTTTCTCACCATCACGATGACGAAGACATTAGCATATTTGCTGGCTTATATCGACGCTCGCCGCTTATGGCTGTTGCGATGACGATCTTTTTACTCTCGCTTTCAGGCATTCCAGGAACGGCTGGATTTATTGGGAAAGTAAACATTTTTCTTGGGGCGTTTATCGTCGAGCCTGCTCATTATGTGCTCGCATCGGTCATGATAGCAACGACGGTCGTTTCGTACGTATATTATTTTGGTATTTTCGTTCAAATGTTTTTCCGTCCGGTGGAAGATGCGCGCCCGTTACAATGGCCGCCTGGCATCGTCGCCGTTGTAGCGATTTGTGTCATCGGCACCGTCGCTTTAGGGGTGTTTCCAAACATCGCCTATGACTTTCTTGTACCATTTGAACATTTTAGCGATTTTCTTCAGTAGGACGTATAATGGAAGGGGTGTTCCCTTCCATTTTTTTATGTGAAAGGAGGAGTACATATGGACGTATTTGGACAAGAAGCGTTAATTAGCTTATTATCTCATTTGTTTTTTATTACCGTAACGTGGTGGACGTTGCAAGCGGTCAGATTAGAAGTCATTTTCAAGCCGAACCGCATTATTCAAGCGCGCGTATTTTACGTGCTATTGACGATTGCGATCGGCTCATTAGTGAGCCATTTCTTTCTAGACTATTTACGTTGGTCGCGTCAATTGCCATTTTTATTTTAAGCGCGAGCGTTGTCGATTTTTTTCACGTATGTTCCCTTCCGATCTGGCAACAATAAATGCTAAGGAGAGGAAGGGAAAGAGATGAGAAAAAAATGGTTGGTACTCGTTATTTTTTGTTTGTTATTAAGTGGTTATCGAATGTATGATGATGAACGTGTCGAAAGAGAAATAACGAAAATAAACGACATGCTCGGCGTATTTCAAGACCATCATATTTACCTCAAACGATGGAACGTCTACGCCAAAGAGCAAGTGCTTACAAAAGACCCTCACAACTGGATCCAACAACACGTGAGAACATGGTCCTCTTTCCATTGGACAGTTGAACCGCACAAGATGATTGGCAAACGTGAAACCTCCGCTTACGTTGAAACGATTCAACTCATCACGGTCGCTCATCATCCCGCAGTCATTATTTTGTATGAAGCAACCGGTTCAACGTGGAATAAACAACTCGAACGCACGCTCGTCCGACAAACGACAAAATTATTCGTAAAACCTATATTTTTCACTTGTATTACAGGGGAATTCGATGGTAAGATGAAAGGTGTTTTGTTTGACAAAGCGGTTCGCTTGCTTGCTTCCTTTCAAGCGCAACCGATTGAATCATTACGTGAAGAGACATTTGTCTCCGTCTCAGCATATACTGAACAGTGGAAGACGTCACTTTCTGTCGGACAACAACAAATGAATCTTCAACTGGCATTACGACAAAACGGATTGGGCGCGCGAACGACCGTTGTCATTGGCACCCCAATCATAACAGCTGAATATTAATATAGAGACTTTGGACGCGGAGGGGAATGCCTTGGAAAAAATCATCGTCCGCGGCGGGAAGCGGTTGAGCGGCACAGTGAAAGTGGAAGGTGCGAAAAACGCTGTGTTGCCTGTCATCGCCGCAACATTATTAGCGAGTGAAGGAAAAAGCGTCATTTACGATGTACCTGAACTCTCCGATGTATATACGATTAGTGAGGTGTTACGTCACTTACAAGCAGACGTGACGGTTGGCAAAAACAGCATTGTCGTCGATGCATCTGGAGAGCTAAGTATTGAAGCTCCATTTGAATATGTACGGAAAATGAGAGCATCTGTATTAGTGATGGGGCCATTGCTTGCGCGCAAAGGCCGCGCACGCGTCGCGCTGCCAGGTGGCTGTGCGATCGGGTCAAGACCAATTGACCAACATTTAAAAGGATTTGAAGCGATGGGTGCGACGGTGAAAATCGGGAACGGTTTCATCGACGCGGAAGTGAACGGAAAATTGCGCGGCGCAAAAATTTATTTAGACTTCCCGAGTGTCGGTGCGACAGAAAACATTATGATGGCTGCCGTTTTGGCAGAAGGAACAACCATTATTGAAAACTGCGCAAAAGAGCCTGAGATTGTCGACTTAGCGAACTTTTTAAATGCGATGGGTGCGAAAGTGCGCGGTGCTGGAACGGGCACGATTCGCATTGACGGTGTCACTACATTATATGGTGCAGAGCACGCGGTTATTCCTGATCGCATTGAAGCAGGAACATTTATGATTGCCGCTGCGATCACAGGTGGAAACGTCCTCGTGCAAGGGGCTGTGCCTGAACATTTAACGTCGTTAATTGCGAAACTGGAGGAAATGGGTGTCACCATTCTTGAAGAAGACAACGGTTTGCGCGTCATCGCTCCAGACAAACTGAAAGCAGTCGACGTGAAAACAATGCCGCATCCCGGCTTTCCGACCGATATGCAGTCGCAAATGATGGCGCTGCTTATGAAGGCGGAAGGCACAAGCATGGTGACAGAAACGGTATTTGAAAACCGCTTTATGCACGTGGAAGAATTTCGCCGTATGAATGCAGATATGAAAATTGAAGGGCGTTCCGTTATTATTAACGGCCCATGCAACTTGCAAGGTGCAGAAGTTGCCGCAACTGATTTGCGCGCTGCTGCCGCGCTCATTTTAGCTGGACTTGCGGCGGAAGGATATACGCGCGTAACAGAGTTGAAACATTTAGATCGCGGTTACGTACGTTTCCATGAAAAATTAGCCGCGTTAGGGGCAGATATTGAACGAGTACGCGAAGATATCGACACGGTGCAACGACAAATGACAGATGTAGGATAATGTAAAAAAACGACCGTTTGCGAAAAGCTAATGGTCGTTTTTGCATATATGCTTGTCCCCCTGCATACAGTTTAGTAATGATAAAGGGGGGATGGCATTTGCGACAATGGATGATCGCAACCATTGCGTTATTTACACTCATTTTACTTATTCCGGCATTAGTCGTTTTAGCGTTCGGGGAAAAGCAAAACACACCCCTTCCTGTCGAACCGAAGCTCGTTCAAGCGCGCGATGAACCGACGGTGGAAGTGGCTGTATACCGAAGTAAAGAAAAAAAGGTCGAACGGCTTCCGCTTGAACAATATGTCGTCGGTGTTGTAGCGGCAGAAATGCCGGCAGAATTTGAAATGGAAGCGTTAAAAGCTCAAGCGCTTACTGCAAGAACGTATATCGTGAAACAACTCATGCATAACCAACCGATCCATCTGCCCGAGGGAGCGAACGTGACCGATACGGTTATGCACCAAGTGTATTATAACGACGAGCAATTAAAAGAAATGTGGGGAATCAGTTACGAATGGAAAATAAAAAAAATTAAAGAAGCGGTCGAGGCAACGCGCGGGCAAATTTTAACGTACAACAATGAGCCGATTGAAGCCGCGTTTTTCTCCACAAGCAACGGTTATACGGAAAATTCAGAAGCGTATTGGCAAAACGCTTTTCCTTACTTAACGAGCGTTGAAAGCCCGTGGGATGAACGCTCACCGAAGTTTTATGAACAGGTGACGCTTTCTGTTCGCGAATTTGAACAGCGGCTCGGTGTCAAATTGCCAAAAGACGGATCAGTCGGCAAAGTGCTGGCGCGCACGCCAGGCAAGCGGGTAGCCCTTGTGGACATCAATGGCAAGCAGCTGACCGGACGGGAAGTGCGCGAAAAGCTGCAATTAAAATCAACGGATTTTACATGGACAAGGCAAGGAAACAACATTGTCATCACAACGAAAGGATATGGACACGGAGTCGGCATGAGCCAATATGGCGCCAACTTTTTAGCGAAGCAAGGAAAAACGTATAAAGACATTGTCACATATTATTACCAAGGGGTACGCATTCAAGACGTTTCGCTCGTCGCTTCAAAATTTTGAAGCGGCAAATTTTTTTTGTATTCATGTGTATAAATGTTCTTCTTTCTGTTCACAATGGTTGCTGAGGTGATGAACATGAAAGAAGAAAACAAAAAAGTTTCAAAGTTGTTCCGTAAACGTTGGGTTGTTCCTTCTATTTATTTGTTAAGTGCCGCGCTCATTTTAACAGGCGTGCTTTGGTTCCAAAGCAGAACGAACGATATCGTCCAGCCGCCTGCCGACGAGCAAACGGAGCCGGGCACAGCGGTCAATGAACAAGAATCTGTTCCTGTACAACAAGCGGTCGAACAAATTGCTATGCCTGTCCTTGATCCAAACGCTGTTGAAATCGCTAAACCATTTTACGATTTTCAAGCACCAGCTGAAGAACAAGAAGCTGCTCTCGTCTCTTATAATGATGAATATTATCCGAACAAAGGTGTCGACATCGCGATGAAAAACGGCGAAAGCTTTGATGTGACCGCATCGTTAAGCGGAACGGTCATTAAAGCAGAGAAAGACCCACTCTTCGGTTACGTCGTTCATATTCAACATGATCGTGGTGTCGTAACGGTATATCAATCATTAAAAGACGTACAAGTGAAAACAGGTGATACAGTAAAACAAGGACAAGTGATTGCGAAGGCAGGAACAAACGAGTTTAATCAAGAAGCAGGCGTCCACGTCCATTTTGAAATTCGGAAAGATGGGCAAGCGGTCAACCCTGTTGCTTACTTCGATCAACCGCTTAGCGCATTAGAAGCGAAAGAACAACAAACGGAACAACAAGAAACAAATCAAAACAAAACAAATGAACAAGAAAGCGATCCATCGAGCACGGTTCCAGATGCGTCGATTGGAATGGCAAGAACATGAACAGATGGGCAAAATGCTCATCTGTTCGCTTTTTTATGGCATATATTTTCTTCCTTCCTAATACACTATTACAAACTTGAACAACGAGGGTGTTTGAGGTGAGATGAACGATTAGTAGATGAGCTTGACGACTTTGTTATGAGCGAGTAAACGCCACTGCGATCAACGCCTTATACGTCTCATTTCACACTTCTCACATCCAACTTAGGGAGGGCGAGCAGTGTGCACGATTACATCAAAGAGCGTACAATCAAGATTGGCAAGTATATCGTGGAGACGAGAAAAACCGTTCGCGTCATCGCGAAAGAGTTCGGTGTGTCTAAAAGCACCGTGCATAAAGACTTAACGGAGCGGCTCCCGGAAATTAACCCCGAATTAGCGAATGAAGTAAAAGAAATTTTAGATTACCATAAATCCATTCGCCATTTGCGTGGAGGAGAAGCAACGAAGAAAAAGTATAAAAAAGAAACCGAGCAAGCGACGTAAATTTCTCGTTCCCCTTGTCAAAAATGTTCTCTTTTTTTCGACATCATTGTGGTAGAATAATGTATTAGGAGAAATGGCAAGGAGGAACATATATGTTTTTCGCAAGGGATATCGGCATCGACCTCGGCACGGCGAACGTGTTGATTTATGTCAAAGGAAAAGGCATTGTATTAAACGAACCTTCCGTCGTGGCGATTGACCAGCATACGAAGCGGGTGTTAGCAGTAGGGGAAGAAGCGCGGCGCATGGTCGGGCGCACGCCTGGGCATATTGTTGCGATCCGTCCATTGAAAGATGGCGTCATTGCGGACTTCGACATTACGGAAGCGATGCTAAAACATTTTTTAAGCAAACTCAACTTAAAAGGATGGTTTGCGAAGCCGCGCATTTTAATTTGTTGCCCAACAAACATTACATCTGTCGAACGAAAAGCGATTAAAGAAGCAGCAGAAAAAAGCGGCGGCAAAAAAGTATATTTAGAAGAAGAGCCGAAAGTGGCAGCCATCGGTGCAGGAATGGACATTTTCCAGCCTTCAGGAAACATGGTCATCGACATCGGTGGGGGCACGACAGACGTTGCCGTTTTATCGATGGGTGACATTGTCACATCCGCATCAATTAAAGTAGCGGGCGATAAATTTGACCAAGAAATTTTAAGTTATATTAAACGAGAATATAAACTATTAATCGGTGAGCGAACAGCGGAAGAAATTAAAATAAACATCGCTACTGTCTTTCCAGACGCGCGCGATGAAGCGATGGACATTCGCGGCCGCGATTTAGTGACGGGCTTACCGCGAACGATTACGATTCGCTCCGGAGAGATTGAAAAAGCGCTACGTGAAACGGTATATACGATCGTCCAAACAGCGAAAAGCGTCCTTGAGCGCACACCGCCTGAACTATCGGCGGACATTATCGACCGAGGCATTTTCTTAACAGGGGGCGGTGCGTTGCTTCATGGCATCGATCAACTGCTTGCGCAAGAGTTGAAAGTGCCTGTCTTTATCGCGGAAAATCCGATGGATTGCGTCGCGATCGGCACAGGATTAATGCTTGATAACATCGATAAAGCTCCATATCGTCAACTCGTGTAGGTGCCATTGGGAAATGGTACCTATTCGCTTTTTTCCCCCTTTTCTTTTATAATGGAAGTAGTGTAAAAACGATGAGGGAGGAAATTTTATGTTTCGCGGACTATATACAGCGGCTTCCGGCATGCTTTCTCAACAGCGTCGCATCGAAATGATGACGAACAATATCGCAAACGCCAATACGCCAGGCTACAAAGCTGATCAAGCGTCATTACGGGCTTTTCCAGATATGCTGATGCATCGCATTCAACAAACGACGATTCCGACTGAAAAAAAACCGACGTGGCGAGATCGTACATATATTGGTCCGCTCTCGACAGGGGTGTACGTGCAAGAGCTTGTGCCAAACTTTGCTCAAGGGGATATACGCGAAACAGGAAATAGCACCGATATGGCGATCGTTGATGGGACAGGCACATCGTTTTTTATCGTACAAAACGAAGCAGGCGACGTTCGTTATACGCGAAACGGTCATTTCACCATAGATGCAAACGGATTTTTAACGACGACGGACGGCCTATACGTGCTTGATGAAAGCGGGAACCGCATCGTCGTTGGCGATGAGCAGTTTACAGTACGTGAAGACGGCACGATGACAAAAGATGGACAGGCGATTGCACGCATTGGCATCGCTTATGCACAAAACGTCCAAGCGCTCGTGAAAGAAGGAAACGGTTTATTTCGGTCAGAAAACGCCCTTCCACCAGCGCAAACGTACACGATTCGCCAACAATATATTGAACGTTCGAACGTCGATTTATCTCGCGCGATGACAGATATGCTTTCAGCTTACCGAGCGTTTGAAGCGAACCAAAAAATTTTACAAGCGTACGATAAAAGTATGGACAAAGCGGCAAACGAAATCGGCCGCTTAAAGTAGGGGGATAATGATGCTTCGGTCAATGATTACTGCTGCCAACACAATGAACCAACTTCACCAACAACTCGATACGATTAGCCATAATATCGCAAACGTCAATACAACGGGATTTAAAAAGCGCGATGCCATCTTTGGAGAATTGCTTGCTCAACAGTTTGCGAACTTACCAAAAACAGATGAGGCATCGCGCCTCACCCCGGCAGGTATCCGTCTCGGCGTCGGGGCGAAAATAGCGTCTACGTATATGCAAATGAAACAAGGTTCGATCGTAAAAACCGATCGCCCGTTAGACCTCGCTTTAACGAAAGAAGGGCAATTTTTCCGCATCGCTGTCGATGGCGACATTCAATATACGCGCGACGGTGCGTTTTACCTTAGTCCGTCGGGGAACAATCCAGATGAACTGATGCTTGTGACGGCAGATGGCTATGCCGTCGTAGATGAAAATAACGAACCGATTACGGTGCGGGAAGGATTTAAAGATATTCAAGTGACGCAAAACGGCACGATGCAATTTATTGCGCCAAACGGAAACATCATGCAAACGGTAAACATCGGTGTTTCATACGTGACGCGCCCGCAGCTTATGCAAGCGCTCGGCGACAACCGATTTGCCTTTCCGGCAGATGTCAATCGTGAGGACGCGGCCATGAATTTATTAGGCAACAACCGTAATGATATCTCATTACAACAATATGCCCTAGAACAATCAAACGTTGAATTGGCGACAGAAATGAGCGAACTCATCATGACCCAGCGTTCGTATCAACTCAACGCCCGCGCCATCACATTATCCGATCAAATGATGGGGCTCATTAACGGCATTCGTTCATAGAGAGGGAAGACGATGGAAGAAAAACAAACGGAACAGCGTTCACTTCGCCGCCCGCGCCGCCGTCTCATTCCGATTTGGCTTCGTTTACTCCTTGTTCTTTGCTTCATTACGATGAGCGCATTGGCGGGGGCGATGGTTGGCTACGGCGTGCTTGGCGGGGGAAATCCATTTGATGCACTAAAGCCATCGACGTGGCAACATATGATCGATTTAATCGAAAAACAATAGTGGACAGACCACTTCAAAACGTGATACATTGAAAACAAACGACGGAAGGGAGATCCTTCCGTTTTTTTATAAAGGAGGAATAACATATGCTTGATATTCAACACATTCAACAAATCATTCCGCACCGTTATCCGTTTTTGCTCGTTGACCGCATTCTTGAAGTGGAAGAAGGAAAGCGCGCCGTCGGCATAAAAAACGTGAGCGCAAACGAACAATTTTTCGTCGGCCATTTCCCTAACTATCCGGTTATGCCTGGCGTACTAATCGTTGAGGCACTCGCGCAAGTCGGGGCAGTCGCGATGTTAATGAAAGAGGAAAACCGCGGACGTCTTGCTTTCTTCACAGGAATTGACAACTGTCGATTTAAAAAGCAAGTGAAACCAGGCGATCAACTTCGTTTAGAAGTCGAAATGATTCGCTTTAAAGGCGCCATCGGGAAAGGAAAAGGTATCGCCACAGTCGACGGCGAGCTCGTGTGCGAAACAGAAATCATGTTTGCTTTAGGTGAGAAAAAATAATGCATATGTTCCTTTTTTCTGGGCATGTTATAAGTGATTACATATGCCTAAGAAAGGAGATATGCAATGAAAAAACTATGGCTACTTAAGCTTATTAGCGCGCTCATCGCCGTCATGGTCGTTACAGGCTGCAATAACGATGATACAGACAACGATATGAACAACCAAGAAGAAATGCAGCCAGGCGAAGACACAAACGAAGGTGTCGGCGACGATGAAAACGATGCTGTGCCAGATGAAGAAGACGCTGTCGAAGATGCAGAAGATATGAATGACGCAGACAATACGGATGAATAAACGTAAGAGGCTTCCTCTTGCGTTTTTTTATTCCCTCCTTTCCTATAATACGTAACAAAGTTATAAAACAACTTTGTCAACATTCTTTTTTTATGGTACATTAACGGTTGACGATAATGATATGGAGGGTTTTTTATATATGTTGAAACAGCTTTCTCATCGCTTGAAAATGAACATCACGCTATCGATTAAAAAAGTGTTCGAAAGATATATGGCGACGATTGATTGGGATGAAACGAAATACGATGCGGCAGCGTTGATGGAACAGTGGCGTCATTATTTATACAATGAAGCGACATGGTTTGTAGAATTAGACGATAAGATGAAAACAAACCCGCAATTTCATGAACAGCTTGCTGACCGCATTAACGAAATTATCAACCAACTCGTCAATGAACCTCCAACAGACGACCAAATCGCAGAAATTAACCGTCTCGTTGAACGGCTCGGCATCGACGATTTCCCTTACGGCTGTAAGTTAGAAGCAAAATATCATATCGAACGCCTGCAACATGAATTAAAAAAAAAGAAAAGCTAACGAGACGTGCGACCATCAAACAACGGAAACTCGCAGAAATTTTATATTATCAAGCATATGACGAGCCGTTGCCAAATCGTGAGTATACGGTGCAAGAAATGAACGATATGATCAATGAAGCGAAGCGAGTATTAGGACAAGAAAGTGAAGATAGCGAAATGATTCATTAAACCGGCAGAAGAAGAAACTGCTGGTTTTTTTGTTTGTAAATTTTTTTACAAAAAAGGGTAGAGAATTATAGATTGTCCATTTATAATGAAATTAGTCGAATGTTTGTCGAAAAATGAGTGTTTAGGAGGACTTTATGGAAGAGACGATCAGCTTACGAGAACTATTTCAGACGTTGCGAAAACGCATGTGGCTTATTGTTGCGATTACGGTGATTGCTACGATGACAAGTGGCATCGTCAGCTATTTTGTGTTAACACCGATTTATCAAGCATCAACACAACTGCTCGTCAACCAAGCGAAAAACGAACAACCGATTTACAACATTAGCGAAATTCAAACGAACTTGCAGCTTATTAATACGTATAACGTCATTATGAAAAGCCCAGCCATTTTAGATGTGGTGAAGACAGAACTAGATTTAAATATGCCGATTGAAGAGTTAAATAAAAAAATTAACGTCACAAGCGAAAAAGATTCACAAGTTGTTAACGTCACAGTGGAAGATGCTGATCCGTATATGGCGGCCGATATCGCCAACACGGTAGCTAGCGTATTTCAACGTGAGATTGTGAAAATTATGAACGTCGATAACGTCAACATTTTAGCGAAAGCGGAAGTGAAAGAACAACCTGTTCCAGTCAAACCAAAGCCGCTATTAAACATGGCGATCGCTTTCGTCGTTGGCATGATGACAGGTGTCGGTTTAGCGTTCTTGCTTGAATATTTAGACAACACGATAAAAAATGAACAAGATGTAGAAAAATTGCTGCAGTTGCCGGTGCTAGGTTCGGTGACGACAATTGATGAAGAGGGAAATGATGCTCACGTATTGCGAGCAAAAAAACAAATGCGGGGTGAGACGGTTGGTTCTTAAAAAGAAAAAACAGACGTTCGCACGTACGATGCGCTCACTAATTACAAAAACGAATCCAAAGTCACCAATTTCTGAACAATACCGGACGATTCGCACGAACATTTTATTTTCTGTCGTCGATCGCCCTCTTCGCTCGCTGATGGTTACTTCCTCTGCTCCGGCAGAGGGGAAATCGACAACTGTTGCGAACTTAGCTGTCGTGTTTGCGCAACAAGGGAAAAAAGTGTTATTAGTCGATGCCGATTTGCGAAAACCGACCGTGCACTATACGTTCCGTAAAGACAATCATGTCGGAGTAACGAACGTATTAACGAAACAAGCACCTTTTCAAACGGCTGTCAAAGAGACAGATGTGGACAATTTATTTGTTTTAACGAGCGGCCCTATTCCGCCAAATCCAGCCGAATTGCTCGGTTCTTCTGCGATGGAAGAACTACTAGCAGAAGCGTATAAGCAATTTGACCTCGTTTTATTTGATACTCCGCCTGTACTTGCGGTGACGGATGCGCAAATTTTAGCGAACCAATGCGATGGAACGATTCTTGTCGTCCATAGCGGAAAGACAGAAATTGAAGCTGCACAAAAGGCGAAAGAACTACTCATTAATGCAAAAGGAAAGCTGCTCGGTGTCGTGCTGAATCAAAAGAAGCAAAAAGAAAGTAGCTATTACTATTACTACGGTAACAAGTAGACAAAATTCGACAAAAAATGCCTGTTGATTGATACTTTTTCCCTATGTTACTATAAATTATGTGAAATACAATTGTCGAAAAATATGAAAAGGGCGATGTTTTTGTCGATATAACAGGTAGAGGGGGTTTTGTGATGATTGATATTCATAGTCATATTTTACCGTCTGTCGATGACGGGGCGAAAACGCTCGATGAGGCAATCGAAATGGCGAAAGCAGCGGTTGCGGAGGGAATTACGACAATCATCGCAACTCCTCATCACCGCAATGGAGCGTTTGAAAACGATAAATCGTCCATTATCGACCGTGTTTCCGCGTTGAATGAGGTGTTACAACAAAAAAACATCCCCTTGAGCATTTTGCCGGGACAAGAAGTGCGCATTTATGGGGAATGGCTAGATGGTTACCGAGAAGGTGAGATTTTACCTCTTGCGGAAACAAAATACGTTTTAATCGAGCTGCCAAGCAATCACGTTCCACGTTACACCGAGCAGTTGTTGTTCGATATTCAGCTGCAAGGTCTCGTCCCTATTATCGCCCATCCTGAGCGAAATAGCGAGCTGATCGAACATCCGACGAAGCTATATGACCTTGTGAAAAAAGGAGCATTGACACAGCTGACTGCAGGAAGTATTGCTGGTAAGTTCGGTAAAAAAATCAAGAATTTTTCCTTACAAATCATCGAAGCGAACTTAGCTCATTTAATCGCATCGGATGCGCACAATACAACTTCGCGGGCATTCCATATGCGCGAAGCGTACGATGTCATTCAAAAACAGTTCGGCTCGCAAGCAGTATATGTTTTCCGCGAAAACGCCGAACTGCTTGTTGCAAACGAGACGTTGTATAAAGATGCGCCAGAGCGAATGAAGAAGAAAAAGTTTTTAGGTATTTTCTAAGTTTTATATATTTCCAATACGTGGTATAGATTAGTTATGCCTTGCTGGTTTCGCACGTTTGTCGATATCAGCTTTCTTTTTTCGATGGACACCGAATGACGGTTGTCTACATGTTTCGGTGATGTCTCCTTACCGTTATCAACGGAGGCACTCGGCCGTGCTGTGGGTGGGGACGATGACGGTCTTGCCACCTTAGACGCTTGTCGTCGATGGTGCGGTGTGAGGACGGGTTAGATGCCCAATGCTAACCTTGTTTTTTGTTTATGTCTCTTTTTTGCCGTGTTATAATGAGAGAAACGGTAGAGGAGGGATACGAATGAGCCAAGAATTAAAAGCTTTGCTTCGCTCTGTGTTAAAAGAAGAACTGCAACCGATTCATGAACAATTGGAGCGTGTTGAACAAACACAACAAGAGTTGCAACGTGGTCAAAAAGTATTAGAAGCGAGTGTTGCTCAAATTCAGCAAGAAGTAGCAGAGCTACAAGTAGGTCAGCGAGCATTAGAGAGCACAGTTACCCAAATTCAACAGGATGTAGCACAGTTGCAAGCAGGTCAGCAAGCATTACAACAAGACGTCGCACAACTGCAAGCAGGTCAACAAGCATTACAACAGGACGTCGCACAGTTACAAGCAGGCCAACAAGCGTTACAACAGGACGTCGCACAGTTACAAGCAGGTCAGCAGGCATTACAACAAGACGTTGCACAGTTACAAGCAGGCCAACGAGCATTGCAACAAGATGTAGCACAGTTGCAAGCAGGTCAGCAAGCGTTGCAACGGGATGTAGTACAATTGCAAGCAGGTCAGCAAGCGTTGCAACGGGATGTGGCTCAACTTCAAATCGGTCAGCAAAAATTAGAACATGAGATGGGCGAAATGAAACAGTCACTTGGAAATATGGAACAGACACAGGAGAAGATTCTCGAAGAGTTACGCATATCAAAAAACAACCAAGCATTAGTGCTAAATGATTTGACAAGCATAAAAAAATCAATGGATGTGACGGTTGCTTATTTGCAACGTAGATCCGACGTAATGTTTGATAAAATGATCGAACATGAAAAAGAAATTTTAAATTTAAAAACACGTCTACCAAACTAACTCCCAATGGGAGCTATTTTTTTGTACATCGACGTATATGTTGTGCATATATAACATGTACGTGGGTGTACAGTTTAGGAAGTGAGGGATCTATGTGAAAAAAGTACGAAAAGCGATCATTCCAGCTGCTGGCCTCGGCACACGATTTTTACCAGCGACAAAAGCGATGCCGAAAGAAATGCTTCCAATCGTGGACAAACCGACGATTCAATACATCGTCGAAGAAGCGATTGAATCAGGCATTGAAGACATCATTATCGTCACAGGAAAAGGAAAACGCGCGATCGAAGACCATTTCGATCATGCATTCGAACTAGAACAAGCATTATTAAAAAGCAATAAACATGACTTGCTAGAAAAAGTGAAAGAACCATCAAAGGTCGATATTCATTACATTCGCCAAAAGGAGCCAAAAGGATTAGGTCATGCGGTATGGTGTGCCCGCAAATTTATCGGCGACGAACCGTTTGCGGTGTTGCTTGGTGACGACATCGTTCAAGCTGATACCCCTTGTTTAAAACAGCTGATGAACGAATTTGAACAAACGCATAGCTCGATCATCGGCGTCAAACAAGTTGCTGATGACGAAACGCATCGATACGGCATTATCGATCCACTTGATAAAAAAGGACGACGCTATCAAGTGAAACAATTCGTCGAAAAGCCAGCGCCAGGCACTGCACCATCGAACTTAGCCATCATGGGTCGGTACATACTCACGCCAGAGATTTTTCTTTTCCTTGACAAACAAGAAACCGGTGCGGGCGGGGAAATTCAACTGACCGATGCGATTCAAAAGCTAAACGAAATTCAACGCGTCTTCGCTTATGAGTTTGAAGGCAAGCGGTATGATGTCGGGGAGAAGCTTGGGTTTATTCAGACGACGATTGAGTTTGCGATGCAAGATGAAGAGTTGAAACAACAGCTTATTCCGTTTATGGAGAAGATATTGCAAGAAGCGAAAGTGAAGGAATAAAAGGTTAAAGGGGGATGAAGGAAGTTGGCGCAATCAGGCAATGTTGCTAGTATACAAGCCCAACAAAGATATACGCAACAAGTGATTGTTAACGATAGAAAAAGCTATTTAATTGCTAAACGAACAATGGATATTGTCGGAGCCATGATCGGATTGATTTTGTTATCTTGGCTCTTTCTTATTGTCGCTGTTCTCATAAAGCTAGAAGACCCAAAAGGTCCAGTGTTTTTTAAACAAATACGAGTTGGAAAAGACGGAAAACAGTTTTATATGTACAAATTTCGCTCGATGGTGACCGATGCGGAAGAGAGATTGAAAGAATTACTGAAGTATAACGAAGTGTCCGGTGCCATGTTTAAAATGAAAAACGACCCACGCGTCACGAAAATAGGAAAATTTATTCGTAAGACAAGCATTGACGAGCTTCCGCAATTATGGAATGTATTAAAAGGGGACATGAGCCTAGTGGGTCCACGTCCACCCCTGCCGAGGGAAGTAGCGCAGTATACGGAGTATGATAAACAGCGATTGCTTGTGACACCGGGGTGTACAGGGTTGTGGCAGGTGAGCGGGAGAAGTAATGTTGGGTTTGAGAAAATGGTGGAGTTGGATTTGGAGTATATTCGTGAACGCTCTTTTTTATACGATTTAAGGATCATACTTAAAACCATCAAAATAATCATTAAACCGAATAGTGCTTATTAAGAAAAGAGGAATGTATAAAATGAAAAAAGTTTGTGTGATTGGTTTGGGATATATTGGATTACCGACAGCGACTGTGTTAGCGAACAACGGATTTGAAGTTCATGGAGTTGATATTAACGAGAAAACAGTTGAATTAATCAATAATGGGCGAGTGCATATTTATGAACCTGATTTAGATAAAATGGTTAAAAAAGGGGTAGAGAGCGGGTATTTAAAAGCGTCTATTGTACCTGGAAAGGCAGATGTTTTTATTATTGCTGTTCCGACACCGCTTAAAGAAAAGCATAATCCTGATTTGACTTATGTAGAACAAGCAGCAAGATCCATTTCCCATTACTTAGAACCAGGAAATATTGTTATTTTGGAATCGACAAGTCCTGTTGGAACAACAGAGAAAGTGGCAGAATGGATTTTAGAAGAGAGAGAAGATTTGAGTATTGATGAAAATCATGGGAACCGTATATTTGTTTCTCATTGTCCAGAGCGAGTTCTACCAGGAAAAATTTTAAAAGAGTTAATTGAGAATGATCGTATTATTGGTGGCATTAATGAGGAATCGACGAAAAGAACAGTTGAGTTTTATAAGAATTTTGTAAAAGGGAAAATATTAGAAACGAACGCGAGAACGGCAGAGCTATCTAAATTAGCAGAGAATGCGTTTCGTGATGTAAATATAGCATTTGCCAATGAACTGTCTATGATTTGTGATGAACTAGGCATTAATGTGTGGGAGTTAATTAATTTAGCAAATCATCATCCACGTGTAAATATTTTGCAGCCAGGCCCTGGAGTAGGCGGACACTGCATAGCGGTCGACCCTTGGTTTATCGTGGATGCAGCTCCTGAAACAGCAAAACTTATTCGAACAGCTCGTATGGTAAATGACTCTAAGCCTGATTTTGTTATTGAAAAGATCAAAGAAGCAACGAAGAGTTTGCAAAACCCAACAATCGCGTGCCTAGGTTTAGCGTTTAAAGCAAACGTTGATGATTTGCGAGAAAGCCCAGCGGTGAAAATTGTAAAAGAATTATCTGCTATTTATGATCAAACTATATATGTAGCTGAGCCACATATTGAGGAGCTTCCAAAAGATTTACTAGAATCAAATGTCCAACTTGTAAAAACAGAGGATGCGATTGAGAAAGCTGATGTAGTTGTCTTATTAGTGGATCATGATTATTTTAAAGTAATAGATAAGAAAGCACTATCCAATAAAATTGTTATTGATACGCGTGGGGTGCTCCCGATAACAAGTAACACAGAAGTATCGATGACAATTTAGGAGGAAATATGGAAGAGATAACGCGAAAGATACAAAATTTAAGAAAAATGCCAATCGATAAAGCTTTAAAGAAAATTGTGATTAAATTATATGAACTACTTTATTATAAAATAAGAAAAGAAATAATTAAACTTAAGCCAATTGATATAGATAATAAATATTTTATTAATTTCAAACCCAACTGTAATTTTTTCTTTAATACTACAGATAAACAATTATTGGTAGAGAAAATTAAACAGTTAAACATTGAAAAACAAATTATTAACGATGCTGATAAAATCTGTTCCCATATATTTAACCTATTGGGTTCAGGCGATATATATCTTGGAAAACAGTTGCCTTGGAATATGGACTTTAAAACAAACTTCGTTTGGGAAAATAAGTTTTATAAAGATATTAAAATCATAGACTTATCAAACAATGCAGATGTTAAAGTTCCTTGGGAATTATCTCGTTTTCAGCATCTTTTTACATTAGGTAAAGCTTACTGGTTAACTAACGATGAAAAATATGTTATAGAGTTTAGAGATGAAATAGAAGATTGGATAGAAAAAAATCCAGTTGAGATGTCAGTCAATTGGACTTGTACAATGGATGTTGCAATCAGGGCTGTTAATTGGATTGCAGCTTATTTCTTTTTTAAAGACTCTCCGTCAATCGATAAGAATTTTTGGATTCAATTTCATAAGTCCCTATACTTGCATGGTCGATTTATTATCAAAAACTTAGAAAATAAAGGACCACATACCGGCAACCATTACTTATCCAATATTGTTGGATTAGTTTGGCTTGGGCTTTACTTCGGTTCATTTATTGTTAATGATCGAAATAAGAACAACAATCCTAAAAAGTGGCTTGACTATGGGCTTAATGAATTGGAAAAAGAAATGTTTGTTCAAAATAATCCGGATGGTACAAACTATGAAGCCTCTACTTCTTATCATCGGTTAGTAACAGAGTTATTTTTAAAGACTACGGTGCTATGTAATAAGAACAATATTCATTTCACTAGGGATTACATGGCTAGATTGGAAAAAATGTGTGAATTTATTATGAATATCACTAAGCCAAACGGATTAGCTCCTATTATTGGTGACGCTGATGATGGTAGGCTATTGATCTTATCTAATTACAGCACATGGGTAAGAAATGATTTTCGCCACTTACTAGGTATAGCGGGGGAGTTATTTGATCGAGATGATTTTCGGTATTATGGAAGAGACTATATTGAGGATACGCTATGGGTTTACCAAAACTATAAAAGTAATGTAGAAAAACCTGAACCATTAACATCTATTGCTTATAGAGACGGAGGATATTATATTTTAAGAAACGATCGAGTCTATTGTTGTATTAGATGCGGAGAACTCTCATTTAGGGGAGATGGGGTTCACAGTCATAATGATCAGTTAAGTTTTGAACTCAACGTAGACGGGGAGGATTTCGTTATTGATCCCGGCTCGTATGTCTATACTGCTGACTACAAAATGAGAAACCTTTTTCGTAGTACAGAAATGCACAATACGGTGCAAATAGAGAATTTTGAACAAAATAATTTTGAAGAATATAACTTGTTTTATATGAAGGAACAAACATATGCTAAAAACCATGGATTTAACACGAACTTTTTTGAGGGAACGCATATAGGATTTAAAGAAAAGTGCAATATTATTCATAAACGAATCGTATTATTAGAGGAAAATACTGTTTTAATAAAGGATCAGTTAATTGGGGACACAAATAAAAGTGCTCAAATCACATTAATCTTATCTCCAGATGTAGTGATCAAACTAGAGGAAAGCAAAAATAAAGTTGTACTTGAAAAAGGAAGTATATGTATTAAGTTTGATTATATACGAGCTCTCAAAATAGATAATTGTTGGGTTTCGAATTCATATGGTTATAAGCAATCTAGCAAAAAGATAACCATACCTTTTGACAAGGAACTTTCAATTAAAATGACTATTGGAAATAAAAGATAAAATGAATTGGATGGAGAGTTTATGGTAAAAAAAATAGCTTTATTTGGAACTTATCCTCCTCCTTACGGTGGCCGATCAATTCATATCAAAAGATTGGCAAAGAATCTAGTAGATCAAAATGTTGAAGTTCATATATATTCAAATACAGGAGTTTTAAAGAAAAGAGAAGGTCTTAAATTACGCAAAACAAAAAGCATATTATTTTATATTTTAAAAGAAAAATATGATATTTTACATTTTCACGATAGAAATTTTAAATTAATTACTATACTTGTCTTTCTATCGAAAATCCTTAAATATAAAACAATTTTAACTTATCATAGCTTTAGAGACGATCCACAGTCTTATAATCTTATAGAAAAGTTACTTTTTAAATATTGTATTAAACGAATTGACCAATTTATATGTGTAGGTCCAAATGAAAAAGAAAAACTAAGTAAATATGTTGATAGAACAAAAATAGAGGTTGTTCATAGTTATATTCATCCATATGAAGATGAGGCCGAATATGATAGGCTACCCCAAAATGTAAAAGTTTTTATTGAAAAAAGCGATTTTTTAATTGTAGCGAATGGAAATATAAGGTTTTATAATAATGAAGATTTATATGGTTTTGATTTATTAATAGATTTAATGAATATATTGATTAATCAAAAATGTTATAGAGTACAGTTATTACTAGCGGTTTTAGGGGTAAATGAGCAATCAGAGAAGGAAAAGAAATATTATCATCAATTAAAAGACAATGTTAATAAGTACAGATTAGAAGAAAATATTTTTTTTTATGAGGTAGAGAATACAGAACTTTTTCCTATTTTAAAAAAAGCACAATTATTTATTAGGCCGACAAACACTGATAGTTATGGAATTTCAATAGCAGAAGCAATATTCGCTAATATTCCAGCAGTTGCGAGCGACGTTTGTGAAAGACCTGAGGGAACGTTATTATTCTCGTCTAGAGATCTTTTAGATTTAACTAAAAAAACAATAGAGGTTATTGATAGATACGAATATCACCAAGAAATAGTAAAAAAAATTCACCAAGAAGATTATTTTTGGAGAGTGCTAGAAATTTATAAAAAAAATGTATCAAAGAAGGCAATGTAATAAGTGTTAAAAATTAGATATACGAATATAAAATTGTTAAAGTAAAGGAGAGAGTTGATGTATAATATAGAAATCTGCGACTCACTAGAAAAGTTAGAAAAAAGGGAAAAAGAGTGGTTGGAGTTAGAGTTAAAGAGCAATAATATAAACATTAATACAAATTATTATTGGATAAAAAGTTATTTAGAAGTATTTCTTAATCGGGAAGATGAAGCGTTTGGATATGAAAAAAAACCTCTTATTTTGTTTTTATACAAGAATGGATTATTGAAAGCTATAGCTCCATTTATTGTTGTAGTTAGAAAGAAGTATGGACTTAAATTTAAGTTTATAGAATTTATAGGACAACAATGGGCTGGCACTCTAATAGACATTATCGGTTATGACTTACAAAAAGAAGATTTTAATCAAATATTTAATTACTTATATTCAAATTATAAATTTGACTTAATTCATCTCAAATATATTCCAGAATATACTCGAACAATAGATATTAATAGTCGCAATTCAGCAATTTTATCGGGATGTCCTTTTATAGAGCTTTCGGAATATCAAAATTTTGAAGATTATTATTCAAAGATTTACTCAAAAGGGACTAAACAAAATATTCGCACAGCCCACAACAATATAAAAAAAATGAATTACGAGTACCATTCAATCAAATATCAACCTAGTGATAAATTTTTGCAAGAAATAATTAATATATCAAAAACAAAATTAAATGACTCGAAACATAGTATATATTTAGATAAGGATAAAAAATTATTTGTGGAGAAATTATTATCTTATTATGATAACGATGTAATATTTTGTGAATTAAATAACAAAAAAGTGGCTTATCGCTTGAATTTTTATTATAGAAACAATAAATATTGCTTTGATGCATCATATGACAGAAATACACCAAAGAAGTTAAGAGTTGGAAATTTATCATTACATGAAAGTGTTAAGGATAGTTTTTCTAAACAATTGGGAATATATACAGAAGGCATAGGTCTTGATGAATACAAACTAGCATTTATGAAGAGAGTACTAAGAGTATACTCTTACACTGTCAAAGGAAATACAATTGCAGCTTTTTTACTCGAAAAGAAGTTTCTTAAAAATCAAAAGAAAATTCAAGAAGAGGTTCTTCAGCATTTAGATAAATTTAAAATATCAAATTTTTGGGGAGCGAAATGAGATTAATAAAAATATTAAGGAAACATGGCTTTTTTGCGTCTGTTGGATTGTTTTTTAAAAGATTTATAACAATCACTTATGGCTATAAGTTAATTTTAGAGCATTCTTTGCCCAATATTAATTACTACAAAAGCTTTAGTCTGTGTAGAATGACTATAGAGGATCTAGAGTTAATTTATAGATTATATCCGGAAGAAATTAGTTCGAAAAAATATCAAATATTGAAGAAAAGAATAATAGACATAAATAAAAAAGAAGTAATACCATATGTTGTAAAAGATGCTGATAATAATATTTATGGATATTATCATCTCTCTTTTACTAATACATTCGATAGTACTATTAATACATTTGTGCAGGTGGATAAAAATTCTGCATATTTATTTGACGATTATACATTTCGGCAATTTAGAGGAATGGGGTCACATAGCTATTCTATACTTTCAAGATTAGAGCAAGCTAGAGAATTAGGGTATAAAAATGCAATAGTAAACATTTTAAAAGGAAATAAATTCTCAGAAAAAAGCTATAGCAAATTCGGGTTTAAGAGATATGTTCAATATATTTATGTACACATGGGGCCACTAAAAAAGACTTTTACAATTAGATGGTGATAATAAATATATGAGTCACACTAAAAAATATTTATCGAATGGAATAGTATATTTAATAGCTTCAGTAATAACTCAGATATTTAATTTTTTATTAATACCTATATACACAAAAAACTTACCAATTAGAGAGGTAGGATTATATCAATTAATAATTACAGTACAGTCCTTTTTAAGTATATTTATGACAGTAGGAATCTACTCTGGAATGAATAGATTTTTCAATGAAACCGCTGATAAAAACTGCCTTAAAAATACTGCTTTAATTTTCTCAATTATATGGGGAGGTATTTTCTCCCTCTTTGCTATTATAATTTCTCCTTTTATTGCAGAACCTTTATTAGAGAAGCGTAATGATTATATATTTTTAAATTATATAGTCATTATTTCGTTTTTTGAATGTCTAATTCAAATCTATGCTTCCTATTATGCTATGCGATTGGAAGCAATTAAATCGAGCAGTATTAATTTAATAATCTTTGCAATAAGAATTGTGTTGTCTGCGTATTATATATTAGTTCTCCATCAAGGAATAGAAGGGCTTCTTAAGTCTCATTTAATTGCAGTTGCTTTTGTGTTAACATGGTTATTTATTTGGGATTTCAAAAACATAAAGCTTAAGATTAATCTTTATGAATTGAAAGAAATGTTGCGGTTCGGTGCCGGCCTAACTCCCGGACAGGTTTCGGTATGGGTTTTAAATTTAATTGATCGTTATTTTATTAAAGAATTGATGTCATTACAAGCAGTCGCTTTCTATTCAATGGCAAATAGAATTGGTATGATCATAAATCCATTATTTTTAGTTCCGTTTTCAAAAGTTTTCACCCCTATAAAGTTTTCTATATATAAAGAAGAGAAAGGAAGGCAAACAATAAAATTTTATTTTGACATATATATTTTTATTGGTTGCCTATTAATACTTTTTTTATCAATTTTTTCAAAAATCGCTATTTTGCTCTTAGCTACAAATGAGTATTTACATGCTTTTAAGGTTATCCTTTTTATTGCTATATCTCAGTTTTTGTGGGGATTAGGCGAATTTTATGCTTTAGGATTGCATATTGCAAATAAAATGATTATTAATTCAGCATTGGTGACAGTATCTGCGATAATAAATGTTCTACTTAATATCATATTAATTCCGTTTATAGGGATATATGGAGCTGCTATTTCCACAATAATTGCATATTTCATCGCAAATATTTTATATCATCGTATGGGCAGAAAGTATTATGATACGCATTTAAGTATTTGGCGACCTTATAAATACTTAATAATTACGTTGCTATTTTATATGTTTTATTTATTTTATCAACAGTATATTGATGCAATTCTTTTTGAAATAACTGCAAATATCTTCTATATTCTTATATTTACAATTGTTTTTTTAAAAATAGGTGTTATACCAGAAATAAAAGAAAAGAAAATACCTGAACTTATAAAATTAGGAATTAAAAAATTAACAAGTAAAAACGAGTTGAGTAACTAGTAATAAAATTAGTTTAAGGAGTTTATTTGTACGATTCCAGATTAGTGTATAAGATTAGGTTTTATAGTTATGTACAAAAATTATACGAAGGTGTGTTACATGATAGAAATTTGTAAATGGAAAAACAATGCTGATTCTCCTGTTCTATTTTTTATTGATGATTTGGCAAATGTATGGGTGGATTCAAATGGTAATGGACAATTAGATTTAGGAGAAGACTGGGGATACTGGAAATATTCACAAGGTTCCTCAATGAGATTTTTAGAAGAACAGCTTTTAAAGCAATTTCCAGAGGTAAAAGTAACCTTCTTCGTGCCTGTGGGCGAGAGAGTGGGAATGATTAAAAATCCAACTATTAAATCTATTTCGAAAAAAATAAACTCTGATCAAGAATCAATTGATTTTTTTAGAAAGGTTCATGAGCATCCTAATTATGAATTGGCCTATCATGGAACAACTCATGGAATAGTGGGAGATACTGCAAAAGATTTTATTCAGGAATGGGAATCTTATAGCTCTTTAGAAGAAGCTTTAGAAAGAATTAAGGAAGGTAAGGAGATCTTTAAAGAGACAGTAGGGGAATATCCTAAAGGTGGAAAATATTGTGGCTATAAAAGTAATGAATTTTCGGATGATAGTATAGATAAATCTGGTTTTTTATGGTGGTGTAGATACTGGAATCGCGGGATTATAGATGATCCATCTTGTGACATAGGTGGGAATGACAGAAATCCTATTACAAATTTCGATATCAAATATTTCGGGAAGAACAATGTAATCGATATTCCGTCTACGGTCAATGGAGGCTTATTCAATGATATTCTTAAACCAAACTATAAAAGTATAAAGGGAATTGCTAAAATACTGCTAAAACCCTTTTTATTAAAAAGGAAGTTATCTCAAATAGATTACTTACTAAAGAATAATTTAATCATTAGTATACAAGAACATATTGCGCCATCAAGGGATGATGGAAGAATACAAACGCCTAATATTTTTAGTGATTTAGATTCTTTGAAATATATTTTTAATTACTTGAAAAATAAAAACGTTTGGTATTGTACGGGGACAGAGTTAGCTGATTATGTAACTATAAGAGATAGTATTAAAATAAATGTTATTGAGGAAAACAAATTTGTACTAAAGAAACTAAAGGATATTTCAAGAGTTAAAAATAAGGAAATCACAATAAGTTTTAATCAAAGTTCTAAATATAAATCGGTAAATACTCCTTTAAAAAGTGAGATAGAAATATGCCAAGGATTTTGTACAATTCCAGTTGAGGAAGGGATTTTTCATTTATGTATATGAGTGTAGTGAGTAGAGATTTAATATACTTAATATATTTCCTATGCTTTTTTTCTTTTGGAATAATTGTGAGGTTTAATTTGGGTAATAATGTTATTTATTTTGCGACTATCATCTCAAGTATATTAATTATTGTTTGGTGTATTAATTTAATTAGGTTAAAATACCTTATGTTTAATAAAAACGAAAAATTATTATCTTTATTTTTGATTATTTATGTTACCTATATAATGATTAATACATTAGTTGTTAATGAGAAACTTATAATATACTCAACAATATATATTATACCCTTTATTATATGCTCAATATTATTTAATATTTTTAACTTAAGTAAAAATGCCTTTTTTACCAAAAAAATTTACAATATCTTAACTTATATTTATTTTGTAGTTTTTATTTTTGCTCCTATAGTATATTTTATGGGTTATAGCCAGTTATATTTTTCTTCAGACTCAATTATTCATTTAGTTCCGAAAAGTGATTTTATCGACCAATTTGGCCAAGATAGACTTTCCTGGTTCATGACACATAAATCAAGGTATGCTTTCTTCTGCTTCTTAGGGTTGATAATAATAGTGTTAAATAAGGAAATAAAAAAATATACTAAAATTATATTTCTATTTTTGGGTATATTAAATATTTATCTTTCTGACTCTGTAACTATACTAGCTACTTCAATTTTTTCATTATTCCCATTTGTGGAATTCAAGAAGATTAGCAAATATCTAAAAGTTATTCTCATATTAATTGTTATTACTATTTTGTTGTGTTCTATTTATTATATATATATTTATGTATATACCACACGTGATATATATACACTTGGTGGGAGAATATATATATGGGAAGCAGGATTAAAGTTCTTAAGAGATTATCCATCAGGGGTTATAGAGTTATCGGATCAGTATTATTTATATACTGATTATTATGGAAATGAAGCATTTAGTCACGCACATAACCAATTTATAAATGAAATGATGAGAAACGGAATTGTTGGAGGAGTATTGTTTATATTTTACTTTATATACTTAAACTATTTAATATTTAAATCAGAAAGAAAACTTTTTGTAATGATTTTTTCAACATTTCTCGCATGTATGATGGATGGAATCATCTTTTTAGAAATGCAGTACGTTTATTACTTTGCTGTGCCTATGATCATAGGTTATTGTAGGTTATTTAATACAATGTAACAATTTCAATAAAGGAGAGGCATAATGAAAATTCTTGTAATTGCTACGCAATTACCCCCTTATATTGGTTCAGGAAACATCAGAGCATTAAATTATATAAATTATTTATCGAGGCTAGGTCATCAAATAGATGTTGTAGGGGTTCAATATCCAAAAAATGCAGTTGCTTATGATTCAAGATTAGAGGGCGCATTTGATAAAGATGTAAATGTTTATAGAATTAATCCAGGGTTTTTATATAGATTTTTTTATAGAAAAAAAAGTGATGTGGGAGGTAATTATGATTCTAAAAGCGCCTCCATTAATAACACCATAAAGGGAAAGATTAGTGTTTTTATTAAAAATACACTTGTAATTCCTGATGCATTTATGCTATGGATTTATCCTGCTTATAAATTCGCTAAAAAACTTGTGAAAAGTAAAGATTATGATATTATTTTTTCAATACATGAAACCCCTTCAAGCCATCTAGTTGCATACTTATTAAAGAGAAAATTTAATAATGTTAGATGGGTTGGTTATTGGAGTGATCCTTGGAATGGGGATAGTTTACGTGATAATAGAACTGTTTTAAAAAAATATATTGAGGAAAAAATTGAAAATAAAATTGTAAAAAAAATAGATAAACTATTGTTTACTACGGAAAAAACAAAGAATTTATATATAAATAAATATGGATTAAATGAAAGCAAAGCTTCTATCGTATTTAGAGGTTATGATAAAAAAATATATATTGATAGCATGAGAAAATCAAAAGAGAGTTTGGAGGGGTTGCAAAAAAATAAGCTCAATATATTACATTTAGGTACAATATATCATACACTCAGAGATATTAGCCCGTTATGTGCGGCATTAGATTTATTAAAGAGAGAGGATATTAAATTATATAATTTGCTAAATATTATTTTTATTGGACAGTTTGATAATTATGAAGACCAGAGAAAATTACAGAAACATAGTAATGTAAAAGTTTTCCCTTTGGTTCCATATGAACAGGCCTTACAATATACGGCAAAAGCCGATGTTTTATTATTATATGGCAATAAAAAAAGTACCCAGGTACCTGGAAAAGTATACGAGTATCTGGGAAGTCCTGCTATAATTTTGACCCTTTTAGGGGATCCTCAAGATGAATTAAAGAATATAATGGAAAATGTGGAAAAAGGACCGGTTATTTTAAATAATGAAAAAGAAATTTATCTAGAGCTAAAAAAGCTTTCTGAAGCCTATCTTAACAACAATTTAAATAAAAATTGGATGAAACCAGTAGATAAATATGAATGGGAAAATGTTGTTAAGGATTTAGAAATGAAATTAATAAACTAAATACCTTTGATAAGAAGGTGATATTTTGGTAAAGTTGTTGGAACAATTGATATCTAGGCTGAAGAAAGAAGATTTTACATTAGATAAAAGTATTACTCTTTCTGTTCTTTTTATAATTATTTTTGATAGATTTAAGTGTTTAATCAGGGGTTTTTATAAAAGGATTGGTTTGAAACGTTGTGGAAAGGTTCTTTTTGTTGGAAAAAATGTGAAGATCAGATTTAAAAAGTATATTCAATTAGGAAACGGTGTAACATTAGAGGACTTTGTATTACTCGATGGGTTATCTAAAGAAGGGATCATAATCGGTGATAATGTCAAAATAGGGGCTTATACACAAATAAAGTGTACGGGTAGTTTCAGGAAAATTGGAAAAGGAATAAAAATTGGTAGAAATAGCGGAATCGGAGATTACTGTTTTTTTGGTGCAGCGGGTGGAATTGAAATCGGCGAAAATGTTATTATGGGGCAAAATGTGAGATTTCACTCTGAAAATCATAATTTTGACCGCGTTGACATTCCAATAAAACATCAAGGTGTTACAAATAAAGGAATTAAAGTTGGAAACGATTGTTGGATCGGAGCAGGAGCTGTATTTCTAGATGGAGTAACAGTTGGGGACGGATGTGTAATCGGAGCTAACACACTGGTGAATAAAGATATTCCCCCTTATAGTGTAGCTGTAGGAAATCCAGTACGTATAATAAAAAATAGGAAAGATATGGTGTAATTTGTATGAAAATTCTACATTATACCTTGGGCCTCCCCCCTTATCGGTCAGGGGGACTTACCAAATATTCTGTGGACCTAATGATTCAACAGTCAAAATTAGGACATAAGGTTTATTTACTTTATCCTGGACATTATAATTTTTCTCGTAAGATTACAATCAAAGAAGATAATGAATATCGGGGGATTCATGTATTTGAATTAATCAATCCTCTGCCTGTTCCTTTACTAGGTGGAGTAAAAAATCCTGAACTTTTTATGCAAAGAGCTTCTTCCAAAGCTGCGTTTTCTTCTTTTTTAGAAGAAGTAAAGCCTGATATTATCCACGTCCATACATTAATGGGGATACATAAAGAATTTTTCGAGGTTGCTAAAGAAAAAAAAATTAAAGTTATTTTTACAACTCATGACTATTACGGTATTTGTCCAAAAGTAAATTTAATTGATTATAATAATCAAATTTGTACAGATTATAGAGACGGACAAAAATGTGCAATATGCAATACTAACGCTTACAGCTTTCCTTTAATTTATATGATGCAATCGAAAGTGTATAAAACATTTAAAAATAGCTTCCTAGTAAAGAAATTAAGGGAAAGTAAAAAACAGAAGATAAAGCAACTTAGTGAAAAACAATCTATACTTTTGGAAGACAAAGTTGATTTAGGTTTAGCTGTTCAGTTTCAAAAGTTAAGAGACTATTATTGTAGTATACTAGAATCTATTAACTATTTTCATTTTAACAGTTCTACTACGAAAAAAGTATATGAGAACTATGTGGATATTACAGGGGAAGTAATTCCCATTGCGCATTCTGGTATTAAGGATAATCGTTCATTAAAAAATTATGATGTGCAAAAACCCTTAAAAATTACATTTTTAGGGCCTCTGGAAGAATATAAGGGCTTTTTCTTATTAAGAAAGAACTTAACTTCACTATTAAAACAGGGAAAAACAAATTGGCATTTAAATGTTTATGGCAATGATTATTGCATTCCTTTAGATGTAGAAAAGGATTTCATTACGTTTCATGGTCGATATCAATATAAGGACTTATTTAACATCTTTCAGGAAACGGATGTATTGGTTATTCCAAGTGTTTGTAAAGAAACATTTGGCTTTATTGGTTTAGAAGCACTGTCATATGGTGTTCCTATTCTCGTTTCGGAACACGTTGGTTTTCAAGATATTATTGAAGATGGAGTTACGGGAATCATTTTTAAAGCTGATCCAACTGAATTAGCCAATATTTTGGAGCAGCTCATTCATGATAGGGAAATTTTAGAAAAAATAAATCGAAATATTTACCAACAAGACTTTCCTTACACAATGGATATACATGTTCGAAAAATTCAATCTTTATATAAAAAAGTTATAGGAGCTCGTTAAAATGAAGCATGTTTTTATCATAGGTTCAAAAGGCATTCCTGCCAAATATGGCGGGTTTGAGACGTTTGTAGAATATTTGACGAAGAGAAAGATAAGTGAGGATATCACTTACCATGTTTCATGTTTAGGGGAGAATAACGATGAATTTTATTATAACAATGCTAGATGTTTTAATGTAAAGGTTCCTGATGTGGGAAGTGTGAAAGCGGTTCTTTATGATTTAATGAGTTTACAGGAATGTATTCGATATATTAAAGAAAACAATCTAAATAACAGCATTGTGTATATTCTGGCCTGTCGAATTGGTCCATTTTTCTCATTTTATAAGAAACAGCTAGAAAAAATGGGTGTTAAAGTATTTGTGAATCCAGATGGACATGAATGGAAGCGAAGCAAGTGGAATTACTGGATTAAACGTTATTGGAAGTTTTCTGAGCGTTTAATGGTGAAACATGCGGATTTATTAGTATGCGATTCACGTGGGATTGAGTCATACATTCAAAATGAATATAGACACTATCGCCCTAAAACTACATTTATTGCTTATGGAGCGGATGTGAAGGCATCTTCACTTGCGGATGATGGTGCGAAGCTAGTTGATTGGTATCGTCAACATCAGGTAAAGCCATTTGAATATTATTTAATTGTGGGACGTTTTGTTCCGGAAAACAATTATGAACTAATGATTCGTGAGTTTATGGCATCTAACACTAAAAAGGATTTAGTGATTATTTCAAATGTTGAACAAAATGCCTTTTATCAGCAGCTGCTTGAAAAAACGAAATTTGATCGCGATCCTCGTATTAAGTTTGTTGGTACTGTGTATGATCAGGAACTTTTAAAGAAAATTCGTGAGCAAGCTTACGGATATTTACACGGTCATGAAGTGGGAGGGACAAACCCTTCTCTTCTAGAAGCATTGGCATCAACGAAAATTAATTTATTACTAGATGTAGTTTTTAATAAAGAAGTTGGTGCAGACGGGGCGTTATATTTTACAAAAGAGCAAGGATCATTAATTCAGTTGATTAATATGGCGGATCAATATACTCAGGAGCAAATAGAATTACTAGGAGCAAAAGCAAAAGAACGCATCATTAAAGAATATTCATGGGATAAAATTGTAAGCGACTATGAACAACTATTTCTGGATAGCTAATTAAGGGGATGCATAATAATGAAAGGGATTATTTTAGCTGGAGGAAGCGGCACCCGCCTTTATCCTTTAACAAAGGCAGTATCTAAGCAATTGCTACCTATTTACGATAAACCGATGATTTATTACCCGTTATCTGTTTTAATGTTAGCTGGTATTCGAGATATTTTAATTATTTCCACTCCTAATGATACGCCTCGGTTTGCGGAGCTATTAGGAGACGGGTCACATCTAGGAATCTCGTTGTCTTACGCTGTGCAGCCTTCCCCAGATGGTCTTGCGCAGGCGTTTATTATTGGAGAGAAGTTCATCGGTGATGACAATGTTGCGCTGATTTTAGGAGACAATCTGTTCTATGGCCATGGGTTGACGAAGTTATTACAAAAAGCGGTGGAACGAAAAACAGGAGCGACGGTGTTTGGGTATTACGTAAACGATCCAGAACGTTTTGGCGTTGTAGAGTTTGATGAAAATGGAAAAGTCATTTCCATTGAAGAAAAACCGAAACATCCGAAGTCTAATTATGCGGTGACAGGGTTGTATTTTTATGACAATCGCGTTGTTGAATTTGCGAAAAGCATTAAGCCTTCCGCTCGTGGCGAGTTAGAAATTACAGATGTGAACAAAAAATATTTAGAGCTTGGTGAGTTACACGTAGAGATTTTAGGAAGAGGTTTTTCATGGTTAGATTCCGGTACGCATGAATCTTTGCTTGAGGCTTCACAGTTTATCGAGACGATTGAAAAGCGGCAAAGTTTAAAAATCGCGTGCCTCGAGGAAATTGCTTATTTGAAAGGATACATTGATCGAGAACAGTTATTAAAACTAGCGGAGCCGCTAAAGAAAAATCAGTACGGTCAATATTTAATTGATATTGCCAACCAGAAAAAACGACCGATTTATTTGTAAAGATGAGGTGCTTGGGAATGAAAGTGAGTAAGACGCTGTTACCCGGTGTATTGTTGATTGAGCCAAAAGTGTTTGGTGATCACCGGGGCTTTTTTATGGAAAGCTACAATAAAAAGCTTTTTGCAGAATATGGGCTTGATTTCGACTTTATTCAAGATAATCACTCGTTATCCCAGCAAGCGGGAACGATCCGCGGGCTTCATTATCAGTTAAATCCAAAGGCGCAAACGAAGTTAGTTCGTGTTACTCGAGGGGCTATCTATGATGTCGTTGTTGATATTCGTAAAGGTTCACCGACATTTGGCAAATGGCAAGGGTTTATTTTAAGCGCGGATAATAAGCGGCAATTGCTTGTGCCGAAAGGTTTTGCGCACGGTTTTTGTACGTTAGTAGAAAATACGGAAGTACAATATAAAGTGGATGAATATTATTCACCTGAACATGATCGTGGTATTCTTTGGAATGATCCGGCGTTAGGAATTGACTGGCCGACAGCGAATCCAATTCTTTCTGACAAAGACACGAAACATCCGCTATTAGCAGATGCCGAAATCAACTTTGAGTGGGAGAGACAGTTATGAATCTTTTAGTCACGGGCGGAGCAGGTTTTATTGGCAGCAATTTTGTTCGCTATATGCTTGAGAAATATCCAAATTACAAAGTAGTCAATTACGATTTATTAACGTATGCAGGAAACCTAGAAAATTTAAAAGATGTGGAAAATCATCCGAGCTATACATTTGTGAAAGGTGACATCAATAACCGTGAACTAGTGGATTATTTAGTTAAAACGCATGGGATTGATGTAGTCGTCAACTTTGCGGCAGAATCGCATGTCGACCGTAGTATTACTGATCCTGATATTTTCGTGAAAACAAACGTATTAGGCACGCAAGCGTTATTAGATGTGGCGAAAGCAAATCATATCAAGAAGTATGTACAAATTTCAACCGATGAAGTGTACGGGACGCTTGGGGAAACAGGATATTTTACCGAAGAAACGCCATTGGCACCAAATAGCCCTTATTCGGCAAGTAAAGCAGGTGGAGACTTGCTTGTAAGAGCTTATCATGAAACGTATGGACTTAATGTGAATATCACAAGATGCTCCAATAACTATGGGCCATATCACTTCCCTGAGAAACTCATTCCATTAATGATCACGAATGCGTTGGAAGGGAAAGAACTTCCGATTTACGGTGACGGCCAAAATATTCGCGACTGGCTGCATGTGAAAGACCATTGCAGAGCGATTGATTTAGTCATTCATAAAGGCAGATCGGGGGAAGTATACAATATCGGCGGACATAATGAACGTACGAATAATGAAATTGTACATTTAATCGTTGAAAAACTTGGTGTATCAAAAGATTTAATTAAATATGTTGCAGATCGTCCAGGTCATGATCGCCGTTATGCGATTGATCCGACGAAAATTATGACAGAGCTTGGCTGGAAGCCACAATATACTTTTGAAAAGGGCATCGTTGAAACGATTCAATGGTATATCGACAACCAAGAATGGTGGAAAAATATTAAATCCCGTGAATATATGAACTATTATCAAAAGCAGCATGGTGACAAGCCATGAAAGTTATTGTAACAGGTGCAAAAGGTCAGCTTGGCACAGATTTAGTCGATTTGTTGTCAGATAGAGGTTATGAGGTTTACGGATACGGACGTGAGGAACTAGATATCACTAATTTCGACCAAGTACAGCAGGTCATTAGTGAGGTAAAGCCAGATGTCGTGATTCATGCTGCTGCCTATACAAAAGTGGATTTAGCGGAATCTGAGCCAGACCAAGCATTTTTAATTAATGCTTATGGAACGAGGAATGTTGCAGTAGTATCGGAAGCTATAGGAGCCAAACTTGTCTACATCAGTACAGATTATGTCTTTGATGGAACTGCGAATGTACCATATAATGAGTTCGCTCCAACCAATCCACTTAGTGTATACGGTAAAAGCAAATTAGCTGGGGAACAGTTTGTTCGCAACCTACACTCTAAATTTTTCATTGTTAGAACTTCTTGGGTGTATGGAAAGCATGGAAATAACTTTGTCAAAACGATGTTAAAGCTGGCTCAAGAACGGGATGAGTTAATGGTCGTCAACGACCAAATTGGCTGCCCGACATATACAGTCGATTTAGCCAATTGCATCTTAGAACTGATTCAAACAGAAAAGTACGGCATTTATCATGTTTCTAACTCTGGACATTGCTCTTGGTATGAGTTTGCCAAAGCGATTTTTGAAGAAGCTGGGATTAAGATTAAAGTAAATCCTTGTACAACAAAAGATTTTCCAAGACCAGCACCAAGACCGGCCTACTCAGTACTTGAACACATGGCGTTAAGGATAAACAGCTTTAAGGAATTGCCTTACTGGAGAGACTCATTAAGAGATTTTTTGGAAGAACATTAAATTGACATTTGGGCTTTTTGATCGAGTAATTTGTAAATCACTTGTTAAATGCAAAATAAGAATGCAAAGTTTTATAGCAAGGATTGTAGAGTGTAAAGTAGGCTTATACCCTTTTGTATTTTCTGCTGTGGCAGTTGTAATTACTGGTTCACAAAATAAGCGAATTTTAGGAAAGTGACTTTTGTAGCAGATAGGGAAATTGTCATCCGCCCAGCGCAGTTAGAAGTGCTAGACGAGCGATTTTTGACCGCTATGTGCAAGCGTTAGGGGAGATTGATGGCGTTGACTTTATGCCTGAACTTGAAGGAACGATGTCAAACCGCTGGCTGACAACGTTGACAATCGACCAACAGAAGCTTGGCGTGACACCGATGGAGATCATTAACGCGCTGGCGGCGGAGAATATCGAGGCCCGTCCGGTATGGAAGCCACTACATTTGCAGCCGCTGTTTGCGGGAGCACGGTATTATCCGCATGAGGAAGGTTGGAGTGTGTCCGACGATTTGTTTGCCAACGGCATCTGCCTGCCGTCAGGCTCGAGTATGACAGCTGAAGAACAAAACCGAGTGATTGACGTATTTCTTCATGCAATCCAATGATAAACGAAAATGAACGAGCCCCTGTTGCCGTGATGGCACAGGGGTTTCTTTCGTATGGAGGTGGTTAGACTAATGAAAGTAAAAGAAGTGTCGTTAGAAACAGAAAAGTTCAAGCATATTTTACTTGAGGCATGCGAGCGTGGGGAGTCGTCGACCCATATGACTACAAAAGATATGGTGCAAGAGCTCGCCCAACAATTAAAGCAAGTGTGCAAAGGAAATGAATCTTAACGAATTCATCGCTATATCTTTCTTTTAGCAATAACCGAAATCAGTCAAGATGATGGTGTATGGTCTTGGAATTACTTTGTGCGCAAGTCCACTCATGTGTCAGTGTTCGGCTTGCTTGCGGTTGTCGCATGGTGGGCGATGGCGGGGTGCGGGTGTTTATCATCATTTAACCCTGTTTCGATGAGTGGTATCAGTCGTTTCAGCCTAGGCGGGTGCTGCCTGTGTCGGATGTGGTCATTGATGTACTCTGTGTAACATTGGCGCTCTGGATCGTGTGGATTCTGGTACAGAATGTGCGCTAATTTGTATGGGCAGTCGGTTCGGTAGAGAAGGATTTTTTTGTGTTTAATTATCGAAATATTCTATTAATTAAACGGTATGACAACGGATATCATGGTAAGAGGCGGTGTAATAGACTTTTGGTTTTGGATATATAGTAATAAAATTTTTGTGGGAGAAAAAGGTTTTTATGGATGGTTGTATAAATAAAGAGTGAGTTCGGGAAGTGGGAGAAAATTGCAACAGAAAGAAACAGTATCCAAAAAGGTAAAAGTAATTTTTCAAAAATGGGATGGTGATAGAAATGAATCAACATGAGTTATGGACAAGAGAAGAAAATCTTTGCATTTATTACTACCTCGATCGTTTTCCTGAAAAAAGCAATAAAGAAATTGCAGAGCTCATTAAAACACATGAACAGTCTAGCACCATTGCTCGTCGTAGCGAGGGTGCCATCTACCAACATGTTGCTCAGTTAAGAAATCGTCAATCGGATTTAAATGTTCCTGATCCTGTACACAATCCCAATCGACGTTTTAATCATTATTAAGTACACATTTCTTTTTCATAGATGATATATGTCAATCGGTTTGTAAACAGTATATGGGAGGATAAATTTCTTCTAATGAAATAAAAACGTTAGGGGAGGAAAATGTTCTTGATCAAATCAAAGGTGGTCTGTTCGGTGTTGCGATCGGCGATGCGCTTGGAGCGACGACAGAGTTTATGAGCGCTAAGGAAGTTCGAGATCAATATGGGGAAGTGACAGATATTATCGGTGGTGGTTGGTTGAAATTCTCACCTGGGGAAGTGACAGATGATACGGCGATGACGATCGCAGTAGCCAAAGGGATTATTTAAAGCCTTGATCACCCTATTTCCGCTATCGGCGAGGAGTTTTTACGTTGGTATGATACGAAACCGAAAGATGTTGGAAACATTATTCGTACAGTGTTTTCTATTTACAAAGGCGATTGGTTTAAGGCTGCGTCCCGGGCTTGCCGGGAGCTTGGCGGCCGCTGTGCGGGGAACGGGTCGTTAATGCGCTGTTTGCCGATTGCGCTTGCGTATGCGAATCAAGAAAAGATGGAGGAGATCACTATCCTCCATTCGCGCATGACGCATGCTGATGAAAAGGCGACGGAAGTGTGCCTCATTTATAACCGCATTGCTTTCCGCTTGCTTCGCGGAGAAAATCTGTCGGAGGCGATTCGGCAAGAAATTGTGTATACACACACCAACCGCTGTTAACGATTGCCCCTTCCTGTCCGCCTGACGGCTATGTGGTGCATACGATGAGCTGGGTGCTTCACTGGCTGCTGCGCTGCGAATCGTTTGAAGACGACGTCATTTCAGCGACGAACATGGGAGAAGACAGCGATACAATTGCGGCGATTGCGGGAGGATTGAAAGGGTTGGAAATCGGATATCACCAATTGCCAAGCCGTTTTACTGAAAAGATCTTATGTGCCGATGAGTTGGAAAAATTGGTCGTTCAATTGGTAAATATTAGGGGTTAGTCGCGTGGAGTTTGCCGCGACATCATATCAAGCAGTTTCATATGCAAGGACAAGGAAAGAAAATTGACGGTGTTTATTATCTCGTTGTTCCAGAAGAAGAGCGGACAGCGATTTCCCGACGATGAAAGACACATTTAGAGATGTAATGAATAAGCCTTCTTACAACAGTCGTTATAAAACAGGGGTTGACCCAAAACGCGAATGCGTCTTGGGTTTAGCCCCGTTAAGTCTGCTTCTTTCAAACATCGTCCTAGATGAGCTGGATAAAGAATTAGAAAAGAGAGGACATCCATTCGTTCGTTACGCAGACGACTGTAATATTTACGTGAAATCAAAAAGGGTAGGAGAACGAACAATGGCAAGCGTTCAACGATTCATTGAACGCAAACTCCGCTTGAAAGTGAATGAGAAAAAGTCGGCAGTAGACCGTCCATGGAAACGAAAATTCCCTGGATTTAGCTTCACCGACGCAAAGGAACCAAACGTTCGAATCGCAAAAGAAAGCCTGAAACGAATGAAAAGGAAAGTACGAGAAATCACTTCTAGGAGAATGCCATATCCCATGGAATATCGGATTCAGAAACTGAATCAGTATGTATTAGGATGGTGTGGATACTTTGCGCTGGCGGATACGAAATCAATCTTTCGGAAACTAGACGGATGGATTCGTCGAAGACTTCGCATGTGCTTGTGGAAGAATTGGAAAACACCAAAAACGAGGGTGCGAAACTTGATCAAATTGGGAGTTCCTTCGTGGAAAGCCTATGAATGGGGGAATAGTCGGAAAGGGTACTGGCGTATTTCAAATAGCCCCATCTTACAAAAAACCCTTGGAAACTCCTACTGGAATGACAAAGGTCTTAAAAGTCTACAAGAACGTTACGAATTCTTGCGTCATTGATCTTGATTGAACCGCCGTATACGGAACCGTACGTACGGTGGTGTGAGAGGACGGAGGTTAATCACCTCCTCCTACTCGATTGAAACAAGAAGGAACAAGAGGAGCTTTCGAGAAAGAATATATAGGTACTTAAACAAAGGATAGGGAAAATGAGTGTGGAGGGGGGATATACGTGAAAAAAGTTTTGTGCTTTATGTTGGTCTTTGGAATGATGTTTGCGATGTTTTCTTTTGGACATCAAGTTGCTGTAGCTAGTTCAATTATTGAGATTGACTGGGAAGAAAATGTCGTTTCTGTCTTTGTAAACGGTGAGGAAGTTTTGTTTGATTCTCCACAACCACCTTATGTGGAAGATGGTTATACCCTCGTTCCGCTTCGTGGCATATTTGATGCTTTAGATGCTAAGCTGTCATGGGATGAGAAAACAAAGACGATTACAGGACAATTAAATGATCGAAAGATTACGCTTCGTTTAAATGAAAAAACTGCAACAGTCAATGGAGAGAAAGTTCGCTTAGATATTCCAGCTATTTCGAAATACGGGAGAGTCTTTGTCCCTTTGCGCTTCATATCGGAAGGTCTTGGCTGTCAAGTGTTTTGGAATGCGAAGGAACGTGTAGTACACATTTTTTCATTACAAGAGGCAAAGGTGAAGTATGTTCCAATAAATTTGAATGTAGGAACGAACGACTATCGTTATGGTAACTATTTTGCAGTTGCAAATCGTTATATGTTTGCAGATGAGGGTAAAATAAACATTTTAGAAAGTTATGATGGAAAATTATATATTCATCATTTTGATCCGATGTTTCGCTCCCATCAGCAAACTGTTATTCCAATGGATTTACCGATATTTGGTGGTTTTCACGCTTCTGACGATGGATATTATTATGTTGTCTATGGGGCTAACAACAATAATGAATCAAACTCAAAAGATGTGTTTTCCATTGTGAAATATAATAAGGAATGGAAAGAAGTTGGGAAGCTACGTATTCGTGATGTTTACGTAACACAACCTTTTGATGCGAGTAATTTGGAGATGGACAGTTGGAATGGTGTTTTAGCTGTTCATACAGCACGTTTACGTTATACGTCTGCCGATGGAAAACGACATCAATCGAATATTTCATTTCTTGTTGATACAAAAACTATGACTCTACTCCCGAAAGATAGCTACCAATGGCCGAACAATCACGTAAGCCATTCGTTTGCGACGTTTGTACGGTTTGATGGCAATCGTATCGTATATGTCGATCATGGTGATGCGTATCCACGCTCAATTGTTCTTCAAACGGAAGAGGATGGAATGATTACAAATGTCATCGATATTCTTCGTTTTCCGAAAGTAGAAGAGGAATGTATTAATTACACCGGTGCGAAACTCGGAGGATTCGAAGTAGCAACAAGTAATTATGTTGTTGTAGGATCGAGTGTGCACCCGAAAAACCCATATGGGGTGAGTCAAGCAAAAAATTTATTTGTGGCGACTGTTCCGAAAGATGCAGAGGACAATTCAGCTGTAAAAATAAATTGGTTCACAAACTTTTCATCTTCCTCTGGAAAATCAGTAGAGGAAATGCATATTCGAAAAATAACCGATGATCGATTTTTTCTTATCTGGAGTGTGGACGATGAGAACGGAGTCTCGTCGACATTTTACGCTGTCATTGATGGGGAAGGTCGCATAGTGAAGGAACCGAGAAAGATAGGTATCCCTTCACCTGGGAATATGCATCCGCTTATCATCGACAACGATGTATATTGGTATTCATCTCATTTTGGTACGTTTATTTATAAACTACATGCGGAGTAAGGATTGTTGGTGACTGTCACGCCTTCTAATAAAAACAGCTTGCCGGCAAGAGCTGACAAGCTGTTTTTTATTTTATACAAGATTAGCTTAATCTTAAGGTACATTCCAACTAGCTGTATATGAGCCTGTTGATGAAAATGGAACGGTGTATGTTCGGTTTGGAATGCTTTCCCAAACAACATTTCCAGCTTGGTCTTTTTTAATAAACTTAAACTCAATTGCTTTTCCTTGTGGAAGAGCAATGGTTGCTTTCCACGTCGGATAAGAAGATGGGGTCATTTTGATTGCGTTTGCTGTGTTCCAATTTCCGAGCTCTGGAATATTTCCAACGACATACACATTTTGTCCGCTTGTCGTTGTCGCATTGTTGACGGTAAACGTGACTTGTGATGTTTTCGCAACCCAAATGGAAACGGAGCCTCCGTTGACTTTGAACTCTCCCCAGCCGTCAGCATTAATCGTTACCGTATCGCTTCGATTTCCAGTGAGATCGTAAAACACTTTTCCAGCATGTTTTTTACCTACATACATCCATTTGCTTCCACCAGGGCCGTCAGTGATTAAAGCTGCGAGTCCAGAGTTTGGTTTTGCGTCTATTCCTTCGCGCGTCCAGCCGATAATATCTTGGTGATCGATATAATCGCGCTGTGTTCCGTATGCGTAGTCTCTACGTGCAATAAGAAGTGGATCGATTTTGCTTTTTAAGCCTGGAATATTGTATTTTGGAATGCCGTAATAGTCGCCGTAAAATACACATGGATATCCTTCTTGTCTCGTTAAAATAAAGGCGTAAGCAAGTGGCTTAAACCAAGGCTCTACCCAAGATTGCAAAGATTGGCCAGGCTGTGTGTCATGGTTGTCGACAAGTGTGACTGATAGTGACGGTTGATCTTTCATTAACGTGTTATTCAACAAATAACGCATGTCAAAGTAACCGCTTGATTTTGAAGCAATATAAAAGTTGTTATGCAACGGGGCATCGAATAATGACATTGTTCCGTTTGTTTTTGTAATGTAGTTATGCAGTTTATTGACGTCATAGCTCCAAAATTCCCCGACAGCAAATAAATTTTTTCCTGTTTGATTACGTACATATGACAGCCAGTCAGGGAAAAAGCTATATTTGATATGTTTCACCGCATCTAAGCGAAATCCGTCTACGTTCGTTGTGTTCACATACCATTTTCCCCAGTTTTTCAACTCGGCTACAACTTCCGGGTGATCCATATCCAAATCAGCAAACATTAAGTAATCGTAGTTTCCGTTTTCTGTGTCAACTTCCCAATCCCATGCTTTTCCTGTACCACGAAACTTGTAAATTCGATTTAACTGACGGCTTTGATCCCAATCTGTTCCGTCAAAATGATACCAACGCCATTTAAAACTAGAATACGTGTTTCCGCGACCAGGAAAGTCGAATTTCGTCCATGCTTGAATTTGATATGTTCCTGACACTTCTTGATTACGGTTAGATGGATTGACCTCAACAGCATCGACCCATTCCGTCGCATCAGCTCCTGCTTTATGATTAAATACAACGTCGGCATATACTTGCATACCTGCCGCCTTAGCAGCTTGGATGGCTTGAATATATTGTGTTTTTGTCCCGTATTTTGTTCGAATCGTTCCTTTTTGATTAAATTCCCCTAAATCATATAAATCGTACACGCCGTATCCGACATCGCTTTGACTCGTTCCTTTATATGCCGGTGGGAGCCATAGTGCCGTAATACCTAAAGACGAAAGATTGATAGCTTCATTTTTTACTTTTGTCCAAAGGGTTCCATCGTTCGGTAAATCCCATTCAAAATATTGCATCATTGTTCCGTTAATAGGTGCAGTATTTGCTTGTGCAGTTGAAAAGGGCGTAAGAAAGGAAATGACTAAGGTAGCGACGATAGCGTAATACAACCACACTTTTTTCAAATAATTCATGCCCACACATCCTTTCTTGAAGTAAAATGAGGATGCAAACGTTTGCATTAAAACGTAAACGCGTTTGAAGTCATTATAATGATGTTTGTTAACGCTTACAATATAGTTTTTTATTTTCATATATTTCAACAAATATAAAAGCTTTGTAGTTATTTTATGTGGAGGAATGTATAAAGGACCGCCCTTCCTAGGCAGTCCTCTCACATTTTCGCGCTACTTGAAGCGAATGGTCACAAGTCGTTGGTTTACTTCTTCGATGTCAAAGCGCTCTGGATCAAAGTCGTCCCCGTACCATTCGTCATACCATTCTAAAAACTCTTGACGTTCTTGTTTTCGCGTATCGTCCTTCATCATATCGATCGCATCTTGGTAGCCCCAAACCCCACCAACATCTTCGGGAGGGCATGCTCGTGATCCTTTGATACAAATCGGATGTGTTAACGGTTCGATTCGCTTTTCGATTTTTTCCAATGTAATGATATGATCCCAGTTGTCTCCGAAGTCATACGTATATAGCACTTTTTGTTTCTCTTTACTTAAATATTTTTTAATCGGTGTTTTTCGTGAATCGAGCTTATCCTTCCAAAGAGTCATAAATCGATCATCTGGATGCGGGACGTCAATGATCGCATCACTTGTTTCGAACTGATACAGATGGTAATTTCCCCATCCCATCGCCTCTTGGATAATGAGATGGAGCTGATCGAATGTTATGTCGCTTGGGACGAGCACACGTCGCCAAATCGGTGGACGAATACCGCGCAACTGGATTTTTAATTGATAAATTGTTTCGGCTTTCTTGACTTGTTCTAAAGTTTTTTCAATCTCGTGGCGGAGCGAAGCAGGTAATGTCTCGTAATCTGATAATTTTGTAATCTTTTTTAATGTTTCCCATGCAGTTGGCATATCCTATCAACCTCCTCTGTCCTTTTACTATAATCATAGACAAATGTTCACTTTTTTATAAGTGAAATGGTTTATTTTTTGAAAAGTATTTTTCAGAATAGCTGTACCGTGCAAAAGTGTTCGTATTTGTGTACACTGAAAGAAAAAGGGCACGGAGGTCGGATATGAACATTGCGGTAGTTGGCACAGGTTATGTTGGCTTAGTGACGGGGGTGGCGCTAGCGCATATCGGACATCGGGTGACGTGCGTTGATGTCGATAAAGAAAAAGTGGAGCGAATGCGACGAGGCATTTCACCCATTTATGAGCCGGGCATTGAGCCGTTTATGAAAGAAAATATGGACGCTGGGCGATTGTTTTTTACGACGGACGGTGCGCGTGCATTTCGGGAGGCAGACGTCATTTATGTGGCGGTCGGCACGCCGGAAAACGAGGACGGATCAGCGAATTTAACATATTTAAAGCAAGCGGTGAAAGACATTGCGGCGGCGGTCATAAAAGATGTCATCGTTGTGACAAAAAGTACGGTGCCGATCGGGACGAATCACGAGATGAAGCGCATGTTTGCGGAGCTCGCTCCACATGTACGTATCGAAGTCGTGTCGAACCCTGAATTTTTACGGGAAGGTTCTGCCATTCACGATACGTTTCATGGCGATCGCATCGTGATCGGGGCGGATGATGAACGGGCAGCGGCAGTCGTTGCCGACATTCATCGGCCGTTTGGCATTCCGATTTTTCAAACGGACATTCGAAGTGCGGAAATGATTAAGTACGCCTCGAACGCCTTTTTAGCAACGAAAATTAGTTTTATTAACGAAATTGCGAACATATGTGAAAAAGTTGGGGCGGACATTGAACAAGTGGCGGCTGGTATGGGGATGGATGCGCGCATCGGCTCCTCGTTTTTGCGCGCTGGCATCGGCTATGGAGGCTCTTGTTTTCCGAAAGATACGAAAGCATTGGCAAAAATCGCCGCAAATATCGATCATGATTTTGAACTGCTGAAAGCAGTCATTGAAGTAAACAATAAACAACAGCGAAAGCTCATTGAAAAAGCAAAAAAACGTTTTGGACATCTTCAAGGCAAAAAAATCGCCCTTCTCGGTTTATCGTTTAAGCCAAATACAGACGATATGCGGGAAGCTGCATCGCTTGTCGTTGCGCGCGAGCTACTTGCGGAACAGGCGATCGTCGTTGCGTATGACCCGATTGCGATGGGGAAGGCGGCACATGTGCTGCCGAAAGAAGTCATATATGCAGATCGGGTAGAACAGGCGCTTGAACGTGCGGATGCGGCGATGATTTTAACGGAATGGGATGAATTTCGCCAGTTGGACTTATCTGTATACGTCGAGCAAATGAAAACGCCGATTATTTTTGACGGGCGCAATTGTTATGCGCTCGATGATGTAGCGCGCTACCCAATTGAATATTACTCGATCGGACGAAAACCGATAACGAATATAAAATAAGTCCATCTTTCCTATATATGTGTGATAAAATTGAAGTGTATGACAAGGAAAGGAGATATTGTATGATTTTAGTTGTTGGTGGGGCAGGATATATCGGCAGCCATGTGGTAAAGGAGTTAGTCGAAACGAAGCCGGTCGTCGTGCTTGATAATTTATCGACAGGGCATCGTCATCTCGTTGACAAACGAGCGGTGTTCGTTCATGGCGATTTAGGCGATCGGGCGACGCTTGTACGCGTGTTTGAAAAATATCCGATCGATGCGGTCATGCATTTTGCCGCAAATAGTTTAGTAGGCGAGTCGGTCGTTGAGCCGATGAAATATTATAAAAACAATGTTGCAGCGACGCTGACATTATTGGAAACGATGATGGAATACGGCATCAAGCGTTTTATTTTTTCATCGACAGCGGCGGTGTATGGCATTCCAAACGTTGATCTTATTACGGAAGATTGTCCGACAAACCCAATTAATCCGTACGGTCGCTCAAAGTTAATGATCGAGCATATGCTTTCTGATTTTGCATCAGCGTACGATTTACGTTACGTCGTCTTGCGCTATTTTAATGCGGCAGGTGCGCATATAAGCGGTGAAATCGGGGAGGATCATAACCCAGAAACACATTTAATTCCGCTTATTTTGCAACATTTGCTTGGATTGCGCGATAAAATTTCAGTGTTTGGCACAGATTACGATACGCCAGATGGCACATGTATTCGCGATTACATTCATGTGACCGATTTAGCGGAGGCGCACATTCTCGCCTTGCATGCCCTTCTTTCTGATGAGAAAAAGACGGCTGTATACAACCTTGGCAACGGGCTCGGCTATTCGGTGAAAGAGGTAATCGACATGTGCGAGCGCGTCACAGGGAAAAAAGCAACGATTGAATATACAGCGCGCCGTCCAGGAGATCCAGCTCGACTCGTTGCTTCATCCGAAAAAATTGCCCGCGAACTTGGTTGGCAAGCGACCCGTTCGTTAGAGGACATCATTACAACTGCTTGGAATTGGCATAATAAGCAAAGAGGTTGAAGACGTTTCAGCCTCTTTTTCGTTTGTTTCCAAATTTGACAATGGATTTATGTGTTCGTTACTCTATCATTAGAACAAACATGGGGGGAGATATAATGGGCATTAGCCACTTTTCCATTCGACGCCCTGTGCTCACATTTGTGTCGATGGTGATCGTCATTCTTTTAGGGGCGGTATCGTTGTTAAATATTCCGATGAAGTTAATTCCTGATATTCAGCCCCCTGTCGGTGTAGTTGTGGCAACGTATTCGGGAGCAGGCCCAACAGAAGTGTTAGAAAAAGTGACGAAGCCGTTAGAAAGCAGCTTAGCGACGTTGCCGGGGCTAAAAACGATAACTTCGACGTCGCAAGAAGGATCGACACTCATTTTGTTGCAGTTTTCATGGGCGACGGTTATTGATGACATCCAAAATGATGTCATGCAGCGCATTGACCAAGCGCCGCTTCCAGATGATGTGCAAAAGCCGCGATTTTTGAAATTTGACCCGTCGCAGTTTCCGATTATTCAAATGACGTTAACGAGCAAAGATGGAACGGGCGAGTTGAATGCGTTAGCGCAACAGTTAAAAGCAGAGCTAGCAAAAACAGAAGGGGTGGCTAGCGTGAACGTATCGGGCACGTTAACGAAACGGGTGCGCGTGCTCGTAGATCCAAATAAGCTTCGTACATATCGCCTGTCGCAACAAGATATCGCTAATCTTATTTCAGCTAATAACGTGTCGTTTCCGGGAGAAACGGTTGTCATCGACGAGCGGCAACTATCGACGCGCATTTTAAGCACCGTGCAATCGGTCGATGAACTAAAAAAGCTTGTCATTGCGATCAATCCGCTCACAAATGAACGCATTCGTCTACAAGATGTAGCAAAAGTGGAGCTCGTTTCGGAAAAACAACAAACGATTACACGAACGAATGAACAGCCGTCTGTGCTGATGAGCGTGCTGCAAAAGGCAGATGCGAACACAGCAGAAGTGTCCGAAGCGTTCCAAAAGCAGTTGGACAAATTATTGAAAAAAGAACAATTTAAAAACGTACACGTTGATATATTATTTGACCAAGGGGAGTTTATTCAACGAACGATCCGCAACATCGCACAGTCGCTCGTTTTAGGCGGCGCGTTTGCGATGGCTGTGTTGTTTTTATTTTTGCGAAATATAAAAAGCCCGATCATTATCGGCATCGCTATTCCGTATTCGGTTATTGTGACGTTCGTTTTAATGTATTTTTCCGACTTTACGCTAAATATTATGACGCTTGGCGGGTTGGCGCTCGGAATCGGCATGCTTGTCGACAACTCGATTGTCGTCATTGAAAACATTTCCCGTCATTTAGCGATGGGAAAAGATCCGAAAGAAGCAGCGAAAGATGGCGTAAGCGAGGTCGGAACCGCCATTGTCGCATCGACGTTAACGAGCGTCGCTGTATTCGTCCCTGTATTATTTATTACCGGTTTAATTGGAGATTTATTTACCGAGTTTGCGCTAACGATTGCGTTTAGTTTACTAGCATCGTTATTTGTTGCGCTGACGGTTGTGCCGATGCTTGCGAGCCGTTGGTTGCGCCCGCGCAGACGGTATCGCGAAGAAGCGCGATTATCTTCCGCTCCGATGCGCGCGCTGGAAAAAAGTGTTCGTTGGGCATTGCGCCATCGTTTTATCGTGTTATTGTCAGCGGTTGGACTGCTTGGCGTCGGCGTTGTCGGGCTAACGAAAGTAGGCATGCAGTTTTTGCCGAATACAGATGAAGGGTTTTTCTCGATTCGTGTACAAACAGATAATGGAGCTTCGCTGCAAGCGACAGAGCGCGTCGTGGCGGCGATTGAACATGAGTTAAAGAAAGTCGATGAGATTGAGACGTATGTGAGTCTCATCGGCTCGACGCAAGAACAGTCGTTTCGCGGAACGACGCAAACGAACGTCGCCGAAATATATGTGAAAATGAAGCCGAAAGATAAGCGGAATCGGTCTGTGTTTGTTGTCGTTGATAAATTAAAAGCACCTGTGCAGCAAGCGGTGAAAAACGTAAATCAAACAGCGGAAGTATCGTTTAACTTGCAAGCGTCGACAGGAAGTGCGCCAAATACGTTAACATTTAGCGTAAAAGATACGGATGAGAAAAGGTTGAAAGAAGTCGTTAGTCAAATTGAAAAACGGCTCGCTTCGTTAAAACAAGTAAAAGAAGTGTCGCACGATTTATCTGAAAAAGTGGACGAAATTCAAGTGAAGATTGACCGTGAGAAAGCGTTGCGAAACGGTTTGACCCCTGCGCAAGTCGCCATCGCTGCTCAACAAATGACGCGCGGAATGACGGCGACACGCATCATTGATGCGAGCGCGAACGTGTACGATGTGACGGTCGAATACGATGAAAATGTGAAAAATTCCGTGTCTGACTTAAAGCAATTGCTTGTGAAAAAACCGGACGGGACGTTTGTAAAACTTGGCGACATTGCTTCGGTTACCGTTGGAAAAAGCCGTGTCCAAATTCAGCGAGTAAATGAACAAAGTGCCGTTCAGTTTACTGTGAAATATAAAAGTTCAGTGACGCTTGGCGACATATCGGCGCTTGTCGACCGTGAAATCGCAAAGCTCGATCTTCCAGCTGAGACGGACATCGTCTTTAGCGGCGATCGGGAGTTGCTTGAGTCGTCGCTTGACGATTTAGCGTTAGCTTTCGGATTGGCGGTTACGTTTGTATATCTCGTCATGGCGGCGCAGTTTGAGTCGTTTAAACATCCGTTCATCATTATGTTTACGATTCCGTTAATGATCGTCGGAATTGCGGGCGGATTATTGTTGACGCAGACGCCAGTAAGCGTCATGGTCATTATCGGCGGTATCGTACTTGCCGGTATTGTCGTCAACAATGCGATTGTCCTTGTCGATTATATGAATCAATTGCGTGCGCGCGGAGAGCGAGACATTATTGTCACAGCGGTCAAGCTTCGTCTTCGCCCGATTTTAATGACGGCGTTAACGACAATTTTAGGGCTGTTGCCGCTCGCCTTTGGCATCGGTGACGGGGCGGAGCTTAATCAGCCGATGGCGATTACTGTCATTGGTGGACTATTGAGCAGCACGTTGTTGACGTTATTTGTTATCCCGGTCGTGTACAGCTTTACGTTACCGAGAAAGTTTTATATGCAAAAATAAACAGCCGGTCGCGTCGGCTGTTTATTTTTTTCGTGTGCGCTCGGCATGGGTGCAATCTCTAGGGTGAAAGTCCCGAACTGCGAAGGCAGAAGTAGCAGTTAGCTTAACGCAAGGGTGTCCGTGGTGACGCGGAATCTGAAGGAAGCGAGCGGCAAACTTCCGGTCTGAGGAACACGAACTTCATACAAGGCTAGGTATCATTGGATGAGTTTGCATGACAAAACAAAGTCCTTTCTGCCGAAGGTGATACAGAGTAAATGAAGCAGATAGATGGAAGGAAAGATTGCACTCTTACCCGAGGAGGTCTGATGGATACGTGAAGTACGCTTCATAACCTACTTAGTGATAGGTAGCTGAACCATCAGAAGTCAGCAGAGGTCATAGTACGAATCGGTCTAGAACGATTCGGAAGGACTGAACAATCAAGAGAAAATAGCCCTTGGCATTCAGTTCGTCATGATGAACACAGAAAACATAGAACCTACCAAGAGAAAGGAAACGGTGAATCCCGTGGGGGATCTGTTGGAGGGTGGAGTGACGACTGGCATAAGAAGATCAGCTATTTACGGAAGGAAGAAGAACGATGCTTTTGAATCAAATCCTGTCACGGGAGAACATGCTTCTCGCATTGAAACGAGTAGAACAGAATAAGGGAAGCCACGGAGTAGATATGATGCCCGTACAAAACCTACGAACGCATATCGTCGAAAACTGGCAGTCCATCAAAGAGGCGATTCTCAAAGGTACCTATGAACCGATGCCTGTCCGAAGAGTCGAAATCCCGAAACATGATGGCGGTGTTCGGTTACTAGGTATCCCAACCGTGACAGACCGTTTGATTCAACAGGCAATTGCCCAAGTATTGTCGAAGATATATGACCCCATGTTTTCTGAACATAGCTATGGCTTTCGCCCAAATCGAAGCGCCCATGATGCAGTGAGGAAAGCACAAGGATATATCAAAGAGGGATACCGATGGGTTGTAGACATGGATTTAGAAAAGTTCTTTGATCAGGTCAACCACGACAGACTCATGAACACATTGGCGAAAAGAATCCACGATAAACCGTTATTGAAATTAATCCGCAAATACCTGCAGTCGGGTGTCATGATTCATGGAGTGGTTTCAAGTACAGAAAAAGGGACACCACAAGGTGGTCCATTAAGTCCGCTCCTTTCAAACATCGTTCTTGACGAGTTGGATAAAGAATTAGAAAAGAGAGGACATAAATTCGTTCGTTACGCAGATGACTGTAACATTTACGTAAAATCAAAAAGAGCAGGAGAACGAACAATGGCAAGCGTTCAACGATTCATTGAACGCAAACTCCGCTTGAAAGTGAATGAGAAAAAGTCGGCAGTAGACCGTCCATGGAAACGAAAATTCCTTGGATTTAGCTTCACCAACGCAAAGGAACCAAACGTTCGAATCGCAAAAGAAAGCCTGAAACGAATGAAAAAGAAAGTACGAGAAATCACCTCTAGGAGAATGCCATATCCCATGGAATATCGGATTCAGAAACTGAATCAGTATGTATTAGGATGGTGTGGATACTTTGCGCTGGCGGATACGAAATCAATCTTTCGGAAACTAGATGGATGGATTCGTCGAAGACTTCGCATGTGCTTGTGGAAGAATTGGAAAACAGCAAAAACGAGGGTGCGAAACTTGATCAAATTGGGAGTTCCTTCGTGGAAAGCCTATGAATGGGGGAATAGTCGGAAAGGATACTGGCGTATTTCAAATAGCCCCATCTTACACAAAACCCTTGGAAACTCCTACTGGAATGACCAAGGGCTCAAAAGTCTACAAGAGCGTTACGAATTCTTGCGTCACTTATCTTGATTGAACCGCCGTATACGGAACCGTACGTACGGTGGTGTGAGAGGACGGAGGTTAATCACCTCCTCCTACTCGATTCTTCTAGTTTTTTGGCCATTTGTTCAAGCAGTTTTTCCCATAATGTTTGTTGCTTCGTTCCTTTTTTCTTTGCCATATTTCACCTCATGAAAGCGTAAATAGTTCACGTAATTGTTCGTTGGACAGTTCGGTAATCCACGTTTCACTTTGGATGAGCTGTTCATTGAGCGACTGCTTTTTCTCAAGCATATCATCAATTTTTTCTTCAATCGTACCAGTTGTAATGAATTTATGCACATGAACAAATTTCGTTTGCCCGATGCGATATGCTCGGTCGGTCGCTTGGTTTTCAACGGCCGGATTCCACCAACGGTCAAAATGAATGACGTGGTTGGCGGCTGTTAAGTTTAGCCCTGTTCCGCCTGCTTTGAGCGATAAAATGAATATATGAAACTGTCCGTTTTGAAATTGTTCAATCATTTCATCGCGCGTTTGTTTTGGCGTGCTGCCGTTTAAAAAGACGACCGTTTCTTTCAAATGCGTAGAAAGAAGGTGTTGGATCATCTCGCCCATTTGAATGTACTGGGTAAAGATTAAGCAACTTTCCCCGTTTTCGCGAATTTGCCCGACAAGTTCAAGCAGCTTTTCTACTTTATGCGATCGCTCGACGATTTGCTTCGGATGTTTTTCTTTTAAGTATAGTGCTGGATGGTTGCATAGTTGTTTTAGGCTGTTTAACATTTGTAAAATGATGCCGCGTCGCGCAAACCCATCGACTTGTTCGAGTTTTTCAAGCGACTGTTGCACAATTTGTTCGTATAAGGATGCTTGCTCGACGGTGAGCGGGCAATATTCTTTTTGTTCGAGTTTATCAGGCAGGTCGAGCGCAATACGTTCATCTGTTTTTGTTCGCCGCAATAAAAATGGACGAATAAGCTTTTGTAAACGTTCGGTCGCTTGTTTATCCCCATTTTTCTCAATTGGCGTCGCAAATTGGCGCTGAAACTCGGTTTGCGATCCTAAATAGCCCGGATTTAAGAAATGGAAAATGCTCCACAGTTCGTTTAAACGGTTTTCGATCGGCGTGCCGGTGAGCGCAATTTTATGACGCCCTTTTAGTTTACGAATGGCACGCGCTTGTTTCGTTTGGGCATTTTTAATGTTTTGTGCTTCATCTAAACAAATGACATCCCAATCGATGCTTGCGAGGTCGTCGAAATCTAAATGAGCCAAACTGTATGATGTAATGACAAGATCACAGCTTTTTGCTTTTTCGATAAACGTATCTCCATGTCCACGAGTGGATCCGTGATGAACGTAGACAGTTAAAGACGGAACGAATTGCTGACATTCTTTTTGCCAATTGCCGATGACGCTCGTTGGACAAATAAGTAAAGCAGGGCCGTTTCGTTTCTCGTTTTCTTTCACATAGGCGAGATAGGCTAGCATTTGTATCGTTTTCCCAAGACCCATATCGTCTGCTAAACAGCCACCAAAACCGAGCTGGCGTAAAAAGATGAGCCAGTCGACGCCTCGCTGTTGGTATGGACGTAACGTGCCATGGAACGTGCTCGGAATGGTGACGTTTGGGATATGGTCAATGTTTTTCATTTTTCGTACGAGTGTGGCAAACGAGCGATTTAGTTCAATGTCAATCGCTTCATCGTCTTCATGTTGTTCGTTTGTTTTTTCCGCGAGCGTTTGCATCAGCACGTCACGAAGCGATAAACCTTCTTGTTTCGCTCGTTTCATCAGCTTTTGTACGTGTTGAATGACGGCAGGGTCAAGTTGCACCCATTGATCGCGAATGCGCACGAGGCGGCGCTTTTGTTCGACGAGTTCCGCGAATTGCTGCTCCGTCAGTTCGATGCCGTTTGTAGCGATGCGCCAGTCGAAATCGACGAGTGCATCGAGTCCGAATACAGATGTCGCCGATGATTTCACTCGTGCTTTTACACGAAGGCGCGTTTGTTTGACGACTTCCCACCATTCCGGCACGATAACGCGAACGCCTGCTTCGGTGAGTTCGATTGTCGCTTCCACTAAAAAGCGCAACGCTTCTTCTTCGTTTAGTTGCGTGCGCAACGCTCCGTTTTCGCTCAGCCATGGAACGATCGTTTGCCAGCGTTGTTGAGCTCGTTCAATATGGCTAGCGTATGCCTCCCAAGCTTTTGGCATGTGCGGATACACGGTGATGTCATTCGTTTCCATGTCGATAAGCACCGTTTCGAGCGGCCACGCCCCTCCGTCTTCCTCTGGTTCGTTTAAACGAATGGCGACGATAAATGGCGGGCGGTTTTTGTCCCAGCCGATTTCGGTGAGCCAGTCATGTTCGTCCATAAATGGTGTAGCGTCGCCTGAAATAAGCGGATATGTTTCAATGATTTGTTGCCACGTTTGTTTTAGCTCCACGTCCGATTGAATCCAGTCATTGATTGCTTCTGAACGCCAAACGGATACGAATGGATGATCGTCCGCTTCTGTTCCTTTCCATCCGAAGCGCCCGTTTTTCCACGCTTCAAAGTCGGGCATGAGCTGTTTTTGTTCGATATGTCCCATGATTTGTTTTGCCCATGTTTGAAATTGTTTGCTTTGTTCGTCCCATATCATATGAATAAATCGATTAGACGATGGATAAGCAAAAAACGTAAGCGCCTCCCAAGGCGAAAGAAGGACGCCAATATGTGTCCCAATCGTCTCGATAGGGGCGAATGTGCCATAAAACGTTTCTTCATGCCATAAAAAAACGATGCCTCTCCAATTACTTGGGTGTGTATCGTCGCTATAAATGAAAAATTGTTTTTGTTCCTCAAGCCAGCGGCTTTTTAGTTCAAGTTGCATCATATGAATTTCCCTTTCCGTAATAAATCTTGAAAGGCACGTAATCGTTTCGTTTGTTCAGCTAATGTTGCGATATACGCTTCCCAGCGCGACATTTGTTTTAAAGCACGGTAATGAGCCCGTAGTTTTCGTAAATGTTTGATTGCTTGTTCGTATGCGCTGCGATTTTTTTGTTCGATGTAATACATAATCGTTTGATGATAAAGCGGAAGAACGAGCGAATGATCCGCTTGTTCGACTGCTTTTAAATGGAGCGGATGAATCATATCGACGTTTGCTTTTTCAAGCATATATAATTCAATAAGCTCTTTCCATTTTTGTTCATCGAATAAGTAATCGATGTACGTATAAAAGCTGTACGGAAGCAGCTTTTGAAGAAGCTGTTCGTATCGTTCGGTTTGTTCATTTTTTGTAGCGATACTATATTGGACATAGGCAGATAGTACATGTTGAACAAACCACTCACGGTCAGTTATATGAAGCGAATATAAGTACGTTTCCACATTTTGTTCGAGCCGATGAAACCACTCGACTCCACGTTGAATTTGTTTTTTCGCAAATGACATATGCATAAAACGGACGATATGTTCCGTTGCTAAATATGGAAACGGTTCAATGAGCTGATAAGCTTGCTGATCGTTTTTAAGCAAAAATGATACGTATGAAGCGGCAGCGATAAATGGTATTTTTTCTTCTACGGTTTGTTTCTTATTTAACTGCTCAATCGCCCATGTACATTCCTCTTGGCGATATGTTTCGTCGGTCAATACGGTTGTCCATATGATTTCGTATACATCTAGTATTTGGCTAAAGTACGTTAATTCGCCTGACAATACGTTTCTCACGTATGGGATAGTAGCGTATAAAAGTTGTTCATGACTTTTTGTACGCGGTTTTTTCGCTAAATTTTTGAGTGCTTGTTGGACGGTTGAAGAAAATTGTTCCACATGTCGCTCTTGCATGATCGCGAAGTAGCCCCATGATTTTTGCGGAATATGAACAAGTTTAATAAATGTAAATAAGGCGGCATGGACATAATATAAATGGTCTAAAAACGATGCTTTAGATGTCGGACGTTCGAATGTTGGGAAAAACGATTGAACGAGCCTGCGCATATGTTCTTCTTCCGTTACATCGTATAGCGGGATGCGACGATATTTTTCTTCAAACGATTGCCACCACGCGTCAACGATATTTGCGTTGTTTGGCGCGTTGCTTTCATCTTTCTCATTTGGTTTCTGTTGCTGAACGGTTTGTTGTTTTACTTGTATGTCTTTTCGCTTTTCATCGTTTACTGCTTTTTTTTGTTTTGCATTTGGCTCTTTCCATTGCCGAATCAAGTTTCCGACCGCATCGATTTGATTGTACGCATATAAAAATAACGCAACATTGTGCGGACATAATCCGACTGTTGTGCAAGAACAAGACGAACCAGCCGCTTGTTTCAGTCGAAAAGAAGGCTCATACGTATGCCCTCGGTCTGTCACCTTCCCTTTTAGTACATCATTTTCTACCGTCACATTATATACATGTCCTGTGCGATACAGTTGCCATGCTCGCTTGATGACGTCGCTATGCTTTTTGTACGGTAAAAGCTTTATGAGACGTTGAGCCGCTTTTGTCATCACTTCTTGCGATAACATCGTCTGTAACATACGAAAGCTCCTTTTTTATCAATTTGCCCTTATTTTAGCATGTGTGTTTGTTGTTTACAAATGGAACAAATCAATCGTACAAAGGCGATGAAAATGGTAAAATGATGTGTAGATTTCCATATGTAGAAAGGGCTTAAAAGATGACGAAAACAAATCGTTTGATATGGTGGGGACTTGTGTTCATATGGTGTGGGCTTATTTACTATTTTACGGAGTCTCCGCTATTTACTGGGGAGCAAACCGCGCAATGGATACGCCAGTGGTTAAATTATTTTGGAATTGAAACGAATCGTCCTGTGAGCGATGGGGTATTTTCGTGGAATTTCATCGTTCGGAAATGTGCGCACATGACGGTGTTTGGAACGATGGCGTTTCTTGCGTGGAAAGCGACAGCTTCTTATCGCTTCGCATGGTTATTTACTCTTTTTTGTGCCATTTTCGACGAATGGCATCAATCGTTTCAGCCGAAACGGACGGCACTATTTTCTGACGTCATGATCGATATGGTCGGAGCAACGATCGTTTTATGGATCGTTTGGAAAGCGAATAAGCGACCATAGTTGCTCGCTTATTCGCCTATTTTCCGCCACTTCGAACCTCTCCCTTTACCGATTGGTGTAATTTTCTTTGCTTCCTTTAATTCATTCAAAACGCGATTAATTGTTGCTTCGCTAATGTCAGGATAAGCGTGGCGAATATCTCCCTTTGTAAAATACCCAACTTTTCCTTCAATAAAATCTTGAATGCGTTTTCGTTTGTTTCCGCGACCTGTTTCTATATAGCCAACACGTTCTTCAAGTTTTTTATATGCGGCAACAATAATCGATAAGAAGTAATGTAGCCAAGGGAAAATGTCATTTTTCCCTTCATGCCAATGGATTGATGAGCGCTTTAGCACGTCGTAATACGTTTCTTTACTTTCTTCGATGAGTGTTTCCATACTAATGTAGCGACCGACTTCGTACCCGAATTTGTATAATAAAAGAAGAGTTAATAAACGTGACATCCGTCCATTGCCGTCGTGAAATGGATGAATGCAAAGGAAGTCTAAAATGAAGGTTGCAATTGCGATTAATGGATGGATGTCGCTTTTTTGAGTTGTATGTTGAAAAGTCATGCAAAGAAGGCGCATATGTTCATCGGTTTGGAAAGCTGGTACAGGAATAAAACGGATAAACTTTTCACCATTCGGGAGTGTTTCACTTATATAGTTATCTTGATTTTTCCACTCTCCACCTTGCGAAGGAACATACTCGTATAAATCGCGATGCAGTTGTTTAATGATAGAAGGGGATAGCGGAATGGCGTCGTATGATGCGTGGATCAATTTTAACACATTTCGGTATCCAGCAATCTCTCCTTCCGATCGATCCATCGGTAACGTCCGTTCAGCCATAATGCTTTTGAGACGTTTATCTGTAATAACAATCCCTTCAATTGCGTTTGATGATTTTGTTGATTGAATGATTGCTACATTTTTCAGCGTTTCAAGTATTTGAGGAGATTGTTTTTTGTATAAGTCTTGTTTTCCTTTATATTCATCAATTTTTGTCAGTAGTTGAATCGTTTCCATGGAGTATGGGAGATGTTTCAATAGCTCGTAATTGTATATGCGCATCATACCACCTCATTTATGAATGATTATATTTAATTATAACATAGTGAACCTATTTTTATAAAAATATACTCATTACAAATTAAAAAAACAAATTAAAAAAAGAGAACGTTTCGTTTTAAGCGAAACGTTCGTCAGCAGGAAAAACGATGCCTGTTTGTTTTCGTGCTTCTTCCATAATCTTCATCGTTGCGAGCGAACGAGCGTGAGAGTTGATTGTTGATTCCCTTTCTCCTCGTTCGATGAGCGTTATAAACTCGAGTGCTTCGTAATACATCGGTTCATACGGCTGCGGAACGCTTATATCTTCTATACGCCCGTCGCGGTAATGAATATGGACGCGCGTTGGGGTATGGATCGTGTCGATTACGATTGTCCCTTTTTCCCCTTGAATTTCGGCAGGGGTATAAGAGTTTGCGATTTTTGAATACATAACAACTGCATCCATCTCACCGTAATCGAGTATGATGCTTCCTTCGCCATCTACTCCAGACGATAGTAGGACGCTATGCGCTTGAATTTCTTTTGGTTCGCCAAATAAAACAACGAGCGGATATAAACAATACACGCCAAGATCCATTAATGCGCCGCTTGAAAAGGCGGGATTGAAGGCGTTGGCGACCGTTCCTTGCTTAAACACATCGTAGCGCGAAGAGTATTGGCAATAACTTGCGACGTAACGACGGATGCGCCCGATTTTCGGCAAATGATGTTGAATGGCTTGAAAGTTTGGCAAGCACGTTGTTTTCATCGCTTCCATGAGTACGACATTATTTTTTCTTGCTGCTTCAATCATTGCTTCCACTTCTTTGACGTTAGAAGCGAGCGGTTTTTCACATATGACGTGTTTGCCGTAATTCATAAGCATAATCGCCTGCTCGGCGTGAAAACAATTAGGGCTTGCGATATATACGGCATCAATATCATCGCTTGTGGCAAGCTCGTGTAAATCGGTGAACGTTTGTGTGGCCCCTGTTTTCTCGGCAAAGGCGTTGGCTGTTTCTTGTTGGCGCGAATAAACGGCTTGTAAGTGAAAGGACGGCACTCGTTTCGCCGCTTGAATAAACGCCTCGGTAATCCAGTTTGTTCCGATTGTCGCAAAACGAATCATTCTTCGTCTCTCCCTTTCATGTACGTCCAACCGTCTTGTTGGTACACTTTATTTTCTTTCATTAGCCGTCCGAGTGCGCGTTTAAATGCGGCTTTGCTCATATGAAAGCGAGCTTGAATGTCTTCCGGGTCGCTTTTATCGCTATATGGCATCGCACCGCCGCGGCTTTTAAGGTAATGGTAAATCGTTTCCGCATCGCTTTCTAAGCTTTCTTGTTTGCGCGGAAGTAACGAAACGTTAATCGTCCCATCTTCTTTCACAGCAATGATGCGCCCTTCGACAAGTTCTCCAAGACGCGGCTCTCGTCTTCTTTGTGACTCGTGAATAAACCCGATATATCCGACATCTGTAATGAGAAACGATCCTGCTTTAATGAGGCGATAAATGCGCCCGCGCACGTTTGCATTAAACGCAGAAGGAGGTGCAGGAACGCTTATTTGCTTTATTACGTCATCATCAGCAAGTTTGGCGAGGAGGCGACCTCGTTTATCTACTTGAAGCGAACAGTATAATTGATCTCCTTTGTCTGGCCAAAGCGTCGGAAGTGCCGGTAAGTCGTCGAGCGACAATAAGATGTCTTTTTCGATGCCAATATGAACGAACACGCCTAAGTTCGGAACGACATCGACGACGTCGACCCAACCGTATGATGTTGTTGTGATTAGCGGTCGTTTCATTGTTGCGCGCATTCGTCCGTCGTGGTCGTGATAAAGAAATACTTCGACTTCATCGTCTATTTGCAGCGCATGTTCGCATTGGCTTTCATGAAGCAAGGCGCTTTCCTTTCCATTTGTGACGATGTAGCCGAACGGTTTTTGTTCTTTTACTTGCCATGTTACGATTTGTCCAATCATGTATCTCTTCCTTTTTTGTAAGTAGTTTATCCATTATTGTACATGATTAAAATGAAAGAGACAAAGGATGTATCTTGTTCCAGTTTGGCGTGATACAATAAAAGAAAAAGAGATTGAGGTGAAGACGATGAATAAAGTAGCACGAAATGCGTTATGTCCGTGCGGAAGCGGGAAAAAATATAAACATTGTTGCGGAAATAACGTTGTGTCTATTCATGGGCTTGTCGATCAAGATGTCGTTCAACATATGCACGAATTCATTCATTACGCAGCTTTTGAACATGAACGGTTTTTGCAACGCGCGGCGGATGCGCGTATTCATAAAGAACAGACAGATGAAGAAACGTTGCCTGTGTTTCGTTTTTTTATCGGTATATGGGTTATGTTTTTTAAACGATATGAAAACGGTATGACGATTTTCGATTATTACTTGCGCACCGTTCGGAAACATGCTGTCCGTCCGACCGTATATCATATCATTCAATCGTGGCGGCAAGCGTTTCCTACGTTTGTCCGCATCGATGAATTGCACGATTCGCATGCGACAGTAACCGATTTACTAACAGGAGAAACGAAGCATATGAAACTGCTTGATATGTCTGATGAATTTGAATTAAAAGAAGGACAAGCGCTCGCAGGCATTTTCGTCCCGCACGGTCCATACGTCACGTCTTTTGCGACGTTTTTTCCGTTGCCTCGTCCTTTGACGGAGCAGCTGCACGCATACATACAAGACGTTTGGGAAACATGCGATCAACAATATGAACAATGGATTCATATGTATCCCGACACGTTGCAAAACGTATTGCATTTTTCTATTTTTGATTTCGATGTAGCAAACTTGTCGCCAAAACAAGAGCGAGTGTTTACATTATTTCAAGAAAACTTTCCGAGCCAAGCTCCTTCCGTCATCGATACGGCTCGTTTCATATGGGTTGAATATTGTCAAACGTGCCACCCTGTTATTCGAAAGCCAGAAGTATATGCGGCAGCGCTCCATTACGTTATGGCGGATGCGATTTTAAACGAAGACGTTTCGAAAACACAGCTCGCTGCGCAATATCACATTTCCACGGGCGCCTTATCGAAACGGCTTGACGCATTTTACAGCGTCTTTGAAGACATTGCCGAAAAGGTGAACGAACGGTTAGCAGAACTGTTTGATGACTGGGATGATGAATTTGACGACTGGGATGAAGATGATTGGGAAGATGATATATTTGAAGTGTGCGAAGACTGCGATGAAGATGAGTAAAGGGAGCGAATCGGCTCCCTTTATAGTTTGCTAAGTGCTTTTTTTAGTAATGCGTTTCGCTGAGCTGACTTTTGTTGTTCGTAAGCTTCGCGAAATTCTTTGGCATGGCTTGGACTAAAGCCGTGCTTTTTCAATTCGTTTTCTAATGCATGGTAGACTACATTGAATGCCGCGTCTGTTTTTGCCTCGAGCTCTTGCGCTGCTGCATTGTACTTAGCAAAAAAGGAATGAAAGGAGACCGATTGACCGGCCGCTTTTTTCTCTTTGTATTCTCCAATCGCATGGTCGACTAATGCATCAATTTTCGCATGTGCTTGTTGTTGAAGATATTCAAAAGAAGGGCGGTACTTTTCTTTAATACTTGCGACAGTTACTTGCTCGGATGGCTCGCTTTGTTCATTGTTTCCGCTTTCGTCATTTCGTTCATTTTGTTGATCTGCTCCACCTTGTTGCTTATTTGCCCCATCTTTGTTATTTGTTTTGGTTTCGTTATGTTGCGATGATTGATCCCCGTTATCGTTTGTTTGCCCCGTTGTATTTTGTTTCGTGGAAGTCGTTTGCTGGCTTTTTTCCGATGGCATAGACGATGGAAGATCGTCAGGTAATAAAACTTCATATTCTTCTTCTACAATTTCCGCAATCTTTGGGTCTTCCTTTTTCAATTCATTTAAATCCACTTTTTTATTTGTAAGAAAGTAATAATAGCCTCCCGCACTTCCGAGAAGTACAACAACGATGCTGAACGAGATGATAATCCATTTTTTCACTAAAAAAATCCCCTTTCTTTTTATTACTATGTATATCATACATGATTTTTCTTTTTTTAGTGAGAATTTTTTTGTTTCCATAAAAAGTAATTATAGTTTTATTTTTTGCAAGGTAAGAATTGTTGTAGCTTGCTATAATTGTTCTATAGATATAGTCGACATCAAAGGAAATTGAGGTGTGTAATATGAAAAGTAAAAACTCTAGGAAACTTTTATCAGCTTCCCTAGCTGTCAGTTTAGGTCTTACTCCTATGTTTGTGTCTTTTCCGTCCGCCACATATCAAGTGCTTGCCGCAGAAAATCAAGGGGAATTTCTAAGTCGTCTTGTTTCTATTTACAATCATCTAGATGATGAAACTAAAGAAGTATATGCAGTGGCGAAAGCGCAATTGAATGCATTAAGTGATGAACAATGGGCAGATGTTTTAGGTGACATTCAGACGACCGTCGATCAAAAAACGTCCCCTGGAACGGCAATCCGTATGTTTAAAGACCTAGCAAATATATTGTTTAGTAGTGGAACGACTTTAGAAGCTAATGTAAATCATTTCAAACGTACGTATGCAACAGAGTTTTCTTTAATTTTCGGGCCTGAGTTGACGGTTGATGCTTTGCTCACATACATAGGGGCGATGGAAAATGAATTTTGGAATCATATGGATCAAGGCATCCAAGCTGCTTTATCGGGTGATGTTAACGAGTATTACTCTTTTATTCGCATGATTCGTCAAAAGGTAGATCAGAAATATCCTTCGATTTCTTTTGTTAGTGGAACTTTGAAAACAGGGTTAGGCGTTAACATCGAAGACTTATTTATGTTAAAACAGCGTTTAGATGGGCATTTAAGTAAAGAACTTACTTCTTCGCAACGCACTAAGTTGAAGACGGGATTAGTACAAGCAGTCCTTTCTTCTGGAAATCCATATGAAACCCTTCCATTTTTGACGAACAATGATGGGAATAAGGTAACGATCGGTCAGGATGTCGCGGTGACAAAAGAACAAACGAACAGCAAAGGTCAAAAAGAAAAAGTAACAGAAGTAAAAGCGGAGAAGATTGCGGACATCGTCAATCTTGTGTCAGCACAAAATAAAGAGATTGCGTTAGGTGTTGGAACGCTTGGGGCAAATGAAGTAGCCAAAGCGGAAGTACCTGCGAAATTGTTCGGTGATGTAGCTGTAAAGGAAGTAAAAGCGGTAGTTCATGTTCAAACAGATAAAGCATCGTACAAGTTGCCTGTAGCAGAAATTCAAGCTAAGTTAGCTGAAGTGGCACAAAAATTAGGTGCAAGCGTAGAAAACATTAAAATTGTAATTGAAATGACGAAAGTCAATCCGCCTCAAGGGGTATCGGCTGTATCAGATGCGGTAGAGTTTAACATTGTCGCTACGGCAAACAACAAAACAGAGTCAATCACACGTTTCACTCAATACGTTGAACGCGAATTAAAGGGAACGAAAGTGTTTATCCCACATCGCTCAGTGGCGGTACGCGTCGATGCTAACGGAAAGCTTGTATCTGTGCCAACGGTGTTTAACGGTGACCAAGCTACCGTGAAATCATTAACTAACTCAACATATGTTGTTGTTGAAAATCATAAAACGTTTGTGGATGTAGACGGTGGAAAAACATGGGCTGAAGCGTATATTGAGGCGCTTGCGTCAAAGTACATCATTAAAGGAAAAACAGATCAAATATATGCACCGAAAGAAAATATGACGCGTGCGCAGTTCGCTGTGCTATTAGTTCGTGCTTTAGGTTTACCAGGTGAAGCATACGATAAGCGATTCAAAGATGTAAAAGGAACAGAATGGTTTAACGAAAATGGGGAACTTGCAGCAGCGGTGAAACATGGAATTATTCAAGGAAAAGGAAACAGCTTGTTCGCACCAAACGCTCCAATTACTCGTGCGGAAGCTGCGGTCATGCTAAAACGAGCGTTAGAACTTTCTTTCTTGAACTATGACATGACGCAATTAAATACGTCGAAAAAAGTGACGGATTTCAAAGATGCTGCACATATTAAGTCGTGGGCAACAGACGGCGTAGAAAAAATGTATCAAGCTAACATTTTTACAGGTCGGGAGAACGAACGTTTTGTACCGAATGGTTATATAACACGCGCGGAAATTGCCAAAGCGTTAGTGAAGTTTTTAGCTTCAGCCAAATTAATGAATGATGTGCAATAAAAAGGGAGCGAATCGGCTCCCTTTTTTATATGAGTTCAATTCCTTCTAAAATCATGCTTGCGAAAAAGCCGCTGATGTGATGAAGTGCTTCGAGCACCGCTTTTGGATCGGCATGGAAAAAGTCTTTCATCATTGGCTGATTTTGTTCATGAATGAACGCAAAAATAAAATCTGTTTTGATGCGATTGCTTAATAATACAGGGCAGTAGCTTAGTTCAAGTTTTCGTTTCATATCTTTTTCGCCGCTAAAATGTTTTTGATACATGTCGCGCAACGTTGGCAATTGTTGTTCAATTTTTTGGTGGGCATCCGTGACCCACGCTTGTACAGCTTCTGCAGGAGGAAATTGTTTATTGAGCAAAATGAGCTCAAATATTTTGTTTAGCGCGAAACTTGATTCTGTCGCAAAAGCGACGTTCGTCAACAATAACGAAACGTATTGTTCTTCTGTTTTTGTTTCCATGCGCATTTTCATAAAAATCTCTAATATTTCGGAGTGTACTTTCGTCTTCGTCCAATCTTTTGTTAATTGTTGAACGAGAGCCATTACCGTGCGATTGACAGTATCGTTTGTCCATTGTTCCATGGCGTATGCAACCCTTTCTTATACACATATGTATACCATTAGTTTACCAATGTTATGCCGAAGAAGAAATAGTCAATTGTTATATTCATGTGATATGATTAATAATGTTGTCGAATGATCGAAGCGAAGGAGAGTTTTTTATGTCGTTTCAAACGATTCACATACTTGGAGTTCCATTTGTGCGCGCGACGATGGATGAAGTCGTTTCTGTGATTCACGCGCGCGTGAAGCAAAAAAGGTCTTGTTTTATCGTTACGGCCAATCCTGAAATTGTTATGAAAGCAAATGAGGAACCTTCATATATGGCGACCATTCAGCAAGCGGATTATGTCGTTGCGGATGGCATCGGGGTCGTGAAAGCGGCTGAACTGCTCGGAACGCCGCTTCCAGAGCGAGTGGCTGGCTACGACTTGCTTTGCCGCTGTTTGCAGCTTGCCGATGAACATACATATCGCGTATATATGATCGGCGCAAAAGAAGAAGTTGTACAAGCGGCAGCGAAGCATGTGCGCGACCGCTATCCGAACGCTCGTTTAGTCGGGGTGCGCAACGGCTACTTCGATTGGAACGATGAAACGATCATCGAAGAAGTGAAGCGAGCCGAACCGGATTTTGTTTTTGTGGCGTTAGGCATGGGAAAACAAGAACAGTGGATTTCTCAACATATACAGACGGTCGGACGCGGTGTATGGATGGGTGTCGGAGGTAGTTTTGACGTGCTTGCTGGAGTGGTGAAGCGCGCGCCGGAACTATGGATCCGTCTCCATTTAGAATGGTTGTATCGACTGTTAAAGCAGCCGACGCGGGCGAAGCGAATGCTTGCGTTGCCGCGCTTTGCGTGGATTATTTTAAAACAAAAGGTTGTCGGAAAATGAGCCAGTCATTTATAAAAGGAACGATGATTTTAACGATCGGTACGATTATTTCGAAAGTGCTCGGCAGCATTTTTCGTATTCCGCTGCAAAATATTGCAGGGGATAAAGTGCTCGGTATTTTTAGTCTCGTTTACCCGCTTTACATGGTTGCCTTAATTTTATCTGTCGCAGGCATTCCTATTGCGGTGTCAAAATTAATTTCGGAAGCGCGCGCCCAGCAAAAAGAAGATGAAGTGGCGCATCTCGTGCAGACGGCAAGCATGTTGGCGTTTAGTTTCGGCGTGCTCAGTTTTTCGCTCCTTGCAGGAGGCTCCTCATGGATCGCCCAAGCATTAGGTGGCAAGGAAGCGCAATGGGCGATTATCGTCGTCAGTACGACGTTGCTTATCTCGCCATATATGGCTGTATATCGCGGCTTTTTCCAAGGGCTTGAAGATATGAAGCCGACAGCTACGTCGCAAGTACTTGAGCAATTTGTGCGCGTTGCTTTTATTTTACTGCTTGCTTTTTATATGGTTCGCGCTGCGTATCCAGACGATGTCGTAGCAGGGGGGATCATGATCGGTTCACCGGTCGGGGCGCTTGCTAGCCTTATATATTTACGCATGTTGTACCGCCGTTCCCTCTATCGTCCGAAGCGCGTAAAACTTTCACGTGTGCAATGGATCAAGACGAGTCGAACGATTTTAGCTTTATCTATTCCGATTGCGCTTGGAGCGCTTGCGATGCCATTTTTAAATTTGGTTGATTCGCTCTCCGTTCCGATTGCGCTTCGTTGGCATGGAACAGAAGCAGGAGAAACGAGCTACTTATTTGGGCTGTATAGCCGTGGAACAGCACTCGTACAAATTGCGACCGTATTTTCATCTTCCCTTGTGCTCCCGCTCATTCCGCTGTTAAGTAAACAGCTAGCAAAAGGGGAAATAAACCGAGCACAGCAAACGATCGAACAGTCGTTTCGTCTATCCCACTTTTTATCATGGCCAATTGCGGCAGGACTCGCCGCTTTAACCGTTCCGCTCAACATCGCTTTATTTACAAATGATGAAGGGAGCGCGACGATGGCGGTCGTGTTGGCAAGTTCTATATTTACATCATTCGCGTTGCTGGGGACAGGCATTTTACAAGGTATTGGCGAGTCGAAACGAGCTGCGTTCATTATTTTAATAGGCTGTTTCGTGAAATGGGGGGCAAACGTTTTATTTATTTCACGGTACGGCTTAATCGGTGCCGGCATTTCGACGTTCGTCACATATGCGTTTATTACGTGGGCAAATCATGATGCGATTCGTCGGCGCATTCCGCTCGCATTTTGGAATCGCCAAGCGATCATTTACGCACTCGCCTCACTCATGATGGGCGCATGTTTATTTTTCATTTCCCCAACGTCTAGTAGAATGGCTTCTCTCGCTTATGTAGCGGCGGCAACGATCGGAGGGGGCTTGCTTTATGTTGGGATTGTGCTCGCGCTCGGTGGCGTTACGCTTCAGCAAATGCGCCAATGGTTGAATCAAACGAAGAAGGTTGGAAACAGTTAAAATAAATTTATAAAATTTAGCCAAACTCTATATACAACTTACAAAATGATTCAGGAGTTGGTAAAAGATGATAAAGACTTATAAGGTCATGCTTTTGCCAAACAATAAGCAAAGAACAAAGTTATTTCAGTGTGCAGGCGTATCCCGGTGGGCATATAATTGGACGTTGGCTACACAACAAGACAACTACAAAAATGGCGGAACGTTTTTAAACGATAATGAGTTAAGGAAAACGTTGACACAGTTAAAAAAGCAAAAAGAATATGCTTGGCTTAACCATTACTCAAACAATATAACAAAACAAGCGATTAAAGATGCTTGCCAAGCGTATAAAAACTTCTTCGAAGGTAGGACAGGGTTTCCAAAATTTAAGTCAAAAAAGAGAAGTAAACCAAGTTTTTATCAAGATACGGAAAAAATAAAAATCACAAAAACGCATGTAAAATTGGAAAAGTTAACGACTTCGAAGAAAAAGAATAAGCAAACATTCAACTATGTTAAGTTAGCTGAAAAAGACAGAATACCAACAGGGAGCAATATAAAATATTTCAACCCAAGAATCACGTTTGACGGAATAAATTGGTGGCTCACTATTGGAGTTGAAGAAATAGAAAACAAAAACCAAAATTATACTGACGGCATAGGCATAGATTTAGGGGTAAAAGATTTAGCCGTCGTTAGCAATGGACAGAAGTTTAGCAATATAAACAAATCAAAAAAAGTGAAGAAGCTAGAAAAAAGACTTAAAAGACTACAACGTAAACTAGCGAAAAAATATGAGAAAAATAAAATAAAAACAGAAGGAGGTGAATTCCGTTACAGAAAAACAAACAATATAAAGGAGTTGGAATTCCTTGTTCTAAAAACGTATCGAAGGCTGAAACATATCAGGCACGATTATATTCATCAAATCACTGCATCTTTGGTGAAAACCAAGCCGGAGTATGTTGTGATGGAGAACCTAAACATTCGTGGAATGTTAAAGAATAGGAAACTATCTAAAACTATACAAGAACAAACATTCCACGAGTTTAAAAGGCAAATGGAATATAAATGTGCTTGGAATGGGATCAAGTTTATACTTGCAGATCAATTCTTCCCTTCGTCTAAAACTTGCAGTCATTGTGGTGCTGTAAAAGATAAACTTTCTTTATCAGAAAGAACGTTTGTATGCGATGAATGTGGAAATAAAATAGACAGGGATGTAAACGCAAGTATAAACCTAAAAAATTATGGCAAATCAATATCATAGCACCTAAAAGCTATTATTGATATGTACCCATTCGTTAGTGGGGAGTTTAAGCCTTCGGAGCGCCATATCAAACGAGAGTAGCTTTGGCGAAATCGGGCGCGATGAACAAGGAAAGAAACATAGGTCTTTATAAGATTTTTAGCTATCTTATAAAGCCTTATAAGTTTTCTGTAACGGGATGAAACACGTGAAAAAATGGTTGTTATTTATTATAGCGATTTCGCTCGTGCTCATCGCTCCAGCGGTAGGCAAGCGGCACGAAGTGGAGTGGAACAATCGGACGTATGAAATGATGATGCCGTACGACGAAATCGAGGCGTGGCTGCAGGAGGATAGCGAACATGTTTGGAAGAAGCTGAAAGAAGCTGGGTTAACGACGGTGAGCGTAGAAGCAGAAACGCTCGATTCGCTTGAAAAGTCAGGACATGTGTTATTGTTAAGGATGGATGAATGGAAGCATACGCTCGTTTTACTAAATGAACGTATCGATCAAATGCCATCGCGCGGACTTGTGGTGTATCCGCTTAATGATGCGTTCCCAGTCGCTTCGTCATTACGTGAGACGTTCGGTGGTGACGTTCAGGAAATTGAAATCAATCAAAAAACGTACTATGTCATTGAAGGGAATGCGAAAAAAATTGAGCGCGTGCCGCTTGGATACGATGAAGCAAAAGTCGCCCATGTCATCGAACGCGGTTTCATGGTTGTACTTCGCATTCCAGATGCGCGCGATATGAATGATGCGAGCGTGCGCGTGCTTCAACAAGTAGAAACGTTAAAAAATGAACATATGTCAAAACTGCTTCCTACTGGTGAACAAGTGGCAGGCTACCCTGCTGATGTGGAGAAGTGGGGAGAAAGATGGAAACGCGCAGGATATGCTTTATTGTCAACAGAGTTTTATGAAGCAAAAGGATTGACGACATTAGCGAAAGCGATGGATGTGCACGTTGTTCGTTTGCATAGCTTAAATTTAGAGCAGCGAAAGCCAAATGAAGCGGTTGATGTGGCGATTCGTGCGATTAAAGAGCGCAATATTCGCGCCCTATTTATTCGCCCGTATACATCCGGAGAGACAGCACAAAATATTGAAAAAACCGTTTCGGTTATGAAACAAATCGTTCAACATATGCCAAGCCACTATACGCTAGGAAATAGTGAGCCGTTTGCGCCGGTAGAACGGTCGTCTATGGCAACTATTGGCTTAATTGTTGGGACGACAGCTTTCCTTTTTCTCGCTATTCGTTCGCTCGTTTCGCCGTCATGGGCATTTGTGGCAGGAGGGGGGGCGTTCGCTCTTAGCTTGGCTGGTGCATTTCTCGCGATCGATTTAGCATGGAAAGCACTTGCTTTACTTGTAGCAATTGTGACACCTGTTTACGCTGCAAAGCCTTCTTCCGTCCAAGAAGGATGGCGCGGAACGATGATAGCATATAGTCGTGCGATCGTCATTTCGTTTGTCGGAATCAGCTGGATTGTGACGATGTTGTATGGAAACGAGTATATGGCTTATGTTGGCGAAGGATTTCGTGGGGTAAAGCTTGTTTATGTCGTGCCAATTGTAGCGATGGTCGCGCTCGTTTTGCCTTCAATCATTCAAGAGCCGATTGTACCTTTTATGAAGCGGCTATGGAAGCACCCGATTACCGTTGGACATGTCGTGCTTAGCTTGATTATTTTCGCTTTGTTGGCATACTACGTCTTGCGCTCTGGCAATACAGGGGCGGCGAGTGCGTTTGAACTAGCAGCAAGACAAAAGTTAGAAGAGTGGTTGTACGTACGCCCGCGCACAAAAGAATTTTTGCTCGGTTTTCCAGCGTACGTGCTCGCTTTAGCGGTCATAAACCGACAGAAGAAATTAGGCGCTGTTCTTCTCGTTGTAGGAACGATCGGCTGGTTGTCGATGATTAACACATTTACACATTTACACATTCCGCTCTTCATTTCATTCATTCGCACGATGTATAGCCTCGGGCTCGGATTTGTATTCGGTGTCGTGCTCATTTATGCTTATCGTTCGGTATGGAAATGGAAAAAGGTGATACGATGAACATTGTCATTTCTGGTTATTACGGTTTTCATAACGTGGGAGATGAAGCTATTTTATATGCAATCATTCAGGCGCTTCGTGCCCACGATCCGCATGTGCAAGTGACGGTTCTGTCGAACGATCCATCGTTTACGGAACGAACGTACGGCGTTCATGCAGTGAATCGCTGGCGAATAAACGAAATCATTCAAGCGCTCCGCGACAGTGATGGATTGATTAGCGGCGGTGGCAGCTTGCTTCAAGATCAAACGGGCTGGCGCAGCATTCCGTATTACACTGGGATTATGCAACTAGCGAAATGGCTAGGAAAGCCGGTGATGGTATATGCTCAAGGGATGGGGCCTGTCAACAAAAAGCCAAATCAATGGCTAATGAAATGGACGCTTAATCAAGTCGATCGCATCACGGTGCGCGATGAGCCGTCCGTTCAGCTATTGCATACGTTAGGTATAAAACGATCGATTACAGTCGTACCTGATCCAGTGATGGGACTGAAGCCGCCGACGTCGCCAGCGACGTGGTGGAACGAACAATCGTTTACCCGTCCAGTCATTGCCGTTTCGGTGCGCGATTGGCCGCGCGGTCGCGATTTTGAAAGAAAAATAGCGGTAGCGCTCGATCGATCTGTACAAGCCGGATATGATGTTGTATTTATCCCGATGCACGGACGTCATGATGATGAAACGTCCCGTCGCGTGCTTCAGATGATGACTGAACATGCGGTTGTAGCGCCGTATGACGCAAGCATCGAAGAGAAAATGGCGATCATTCAAAGTGCTCATTTGCTCGTAGGTATGCGTCTGCACGCTCTTATTTTCGCAGCGGTCGCCCATACGCCATTTATCGCTTTGTCGTACGATCCGAAAATTGATGCGTTTGCCGAGCAAGCAAACCAACCGGTGTTTGCGCATGTCGAACGAGACGACTGGGACGGCGAAGCACTATTTTCCTATATTCAGCAATGTATGAGTGAACGAGAAGAACGAAAAGAAACGATGGCTCGCGCAGTCGCGTTGCTTCAACAATACGCACAACAAACAGCCGCGCAAGCGCTCGCTTTATTCCGAAAGAAAAATTAGGTCTAATGGCCTAATTTTTATTTTTTTTATATAATTTTCACGAATCGTCTGATAAAATAGAAAACAATATATACATATTGGTTTCGTAAGGAGCGTGGATGAGGCGGTGTTTACGTTAGGGAAAAAGTTGCTTAATCGCTTGCCTTTTAGTAAAAAGTTCATGTTGTTAGCGACTATTTTTATGTTTACGTTGTTTGCAGTAAGCGTGTTATACCTTCGACTGTTGATACATAAAGAAACGTTTATTGAAAAAGAACAACAAGGGATTGCATATATCACCCCGATGATTGATGTAATGCATGACTTACAAAAGCATCGCGAATATACGACGACCGTTTTGTTAGGGCATGGGAAAGAAGAACATGTAACAGAAGCGCAAAAGATGATAAAAAAGTCGGTTGACTCGCTGCAAGCTGTACATCAAAAGCAACGCGCTTCGTTTATTGACGAACAACAGTGGAAACAGCTTATTCAACAAATAAACGATATACAACAAAATTGGACGACGTTCACCGTCTCCGAAGCAACAAAACGCCACAATGCGCTCATTTATGATGTGCAAAAAATGTTGCTTTACATCGCTGACCGCTCGAACGTTTCGCTCGATAACGATATGAACAATCATTATTTAGCTCGCTTGTTCATCGAGCATGTTCCGTTTTTAACGGAAACGATTGGCGGCGCGCAGTCATACGCGGCAGAACTGACGCTAAAGAGCGAATTGTACGAAATCGAACGTTCGAAAATGACGTATTGGACGAATGTACTAGAGACGGCGATGCAAACGGTCAGCCGTTCTACTGCCCCTCTTTTTGCCGACCAAGAAGCGATGCGGAAAAAAGTGCAACAATATAACGATATCATTTCGACAGATTTATTAAGCATGACGAGTTTGTTCCAACGTGAATTTTTGCAAACGAACAGCATTTCGCTCACATCTGTTGACTTATACGAAAAAACGAACGGTGCACATAAAACATTGCATGAGCTTGCCCGTTTTTCGCTTCAAGCCTTTCAGCAACATTTAGATCGCGAATATCGTGCGGTCATGCTTGAAAAATGGGTGACGATCGGTTTTGGAGCGTTCGCGGTAGCGGTTGTTATTTACTTATTTATCGCGTTTTACATGGCGGTGCGCGAGCAAATTATCGCCATTGAACGAGCGAGCATGCAGGCGGCAAGTGGGGATTTAACGGTGCAAATGCCTGTTTCTTCAAACGATGAGTTTGCGCATATTGCCCAATCGTTTCACTCGCTTATCGCTTCGTTTCGTGCGATGATTAGCGCCAATCAGCAACTTTCTCGCGATGTGTCCGCGTCGGCTCACGAGCTGACCGCCATTACGGAGGAGGCGGCGCAAGCGATGGAACAAGTTGGGGCGACGATGGAAGAAGTGGCAGCCGGATCAAGCAAGCAGCGCGTTTGGGCTCAGCAAAATGCCGAATCTGTCCAAACGCTCGTCGATGATACGAATTATATTTTATCGCGCTCACAACAGGCGGCAGAAGCGGCGCGGGCGATGACGGCAGAAGCAGAAAAAGGAACGGCCGCCATGGACAAAATGATCGAGCAAATGAAAACAATGAACGGCTTTATTACGCAATCGAGTGAATGGATTCAAGCGTTGCATCAACGATCAGCCGATATTGCCCAAATGGCAACGATGATTACACATATCGCTGAACAAACGAACTTGTTGGCGTTAAACGCTGCTATTGAGGCGGCGCGCGCAGGCGAGCACGGCCGCGGGTTTGCGGTTGTCGCGGATGAAGTAAGAAAATTGGCAGAACAATCGTCTTTATCGGCGAAGCAAATACGTGAACTATTGCAAGAAGTACAAACGGATACGTCACAATCGGTTGAAGCGATGGAGCACGTGCGCAAAGAATCAGAAAAAAGCATGGTGCTCGCACGCGAAGCGGATGACACGTTCGATCGCATTCAACAAACGACGAATGACGTGATGGTTCAAATGGACGATGTCGCCCAAAAGATTGCCGTTATGACGAGCGCTTTTGATGAGCTAGCATTAACGATGAAAGAGACGGAAGCGATCGCACAAGAAGCAGAACAGCAAACACAAACGGCGGCAGCTGCGCACGAACAGTTGCTTTCCGCTGTGCAAGAAATCGCGGCGAATGTGCAAACGTTAAGCGATAAGGCGCAACATTTAGCGGAAAAAGGGAAGCAGTTTATTGTATAATCTCGGAGTTTTCCGAGATTTTTTGTTGTTAAAATTATGAAAATTCATTATAATAAATGGCGAACATACATTTGTGAGGGGGTTATATGATGGAACGGATGGAAGAGTACATTATTATGGAAGAAACGGCTGCGCTCGTGCCGCGATACGATGAATATGGCCGGCTCGGCACGATTGTGTACGAACTGTACAATACGTACAAAGTAGAGCAATCACCGAAACAAATTATGGAACAAAGCTGCCGTTACTACGGAAGTACATATGAAGGAAAAGTGCATGCGGCAAAACATATTCTTGGCATTCGGCAAATGGTTCCTGTCTCCGTTTGTGAAGCGCTTCGGCTCTACTTCTTTCCAACATGTTCTCCCGACAGCGATCGATGCATATGGATTGCGCAATCCCACATCAAGACGATACAGCCATATGAGAAAAAGAAAACGAAAGTCATTTTAAAAAATAAACAAGAACTCATTGTTGACATACAAAAAGGGACGTTGGAAGGGAAAATGTACAAAACAGCAATGCTCATTTTCATTTTACAACAAAGAATAGTGAATAACTATGAAAAATAGTGTATAATATCTCGGTAGTATAAGAGAAAAGGAGACGATGATGAGGACGTTGCGTGGACATCATTTATTATGTGTGCATGGGTTTCAAGGGATGGGATATAGCGAATCGTTCGTGGAAAAGATGAGTGAAATTGTTGCGCTCATGCGCGATCCCGATATGGATGTGCCGATTCGTGTCATCGCTGCTCTCGATGAGGCGTGTTATGCATGTCCGCACCATGGGATCGACCGTTGCGAGGCAGATGAAAACTCGAACGAGCACGTATTAGCGATGGATCGGCGCGTGCTCAACCATTTACAGCTCGAAGAACGAGGAGTTTATATGAAGTCAGAGCTTATCGAACGAACGAAGCGAGCCGTTGAGCCGGATGATTTAGATGTGCTTTGTGCCGGATGTTCATGGCTATCGTATGGCGTGTGCAAAGAAGGAATACGAAAATTGAAAAATTTTTCTGACAAAAACGAATAAAGATGTGCTATGATAAGAAAATAAGTTGACTTGCTTACGATGAAACGTAAAATAGCGGCTTATACAGCTGTTATTTTTATAGAAAAATAGAAAGAAAGGGTTATCGCATATGAAAGTCGCAAAATTTGGAGGAAGTTCTGTTGCCAATGCACAGCAATTTCAAAAAGTCGCACATATCGTGACATCGGATGAAGCGCGCAAATTTGTCGTCGTCTCTGCCCCAGGCAAGCGGTGTAAAGACGATACGAAAATGACGGACTTGCTTATTACGTTAGCAAAACAAGTGATGGAAGATGAGTTGTACGAAGGGGTGCTTGCGCAAGTTGTCGCGCGTTACGATGAAATTGTTACCGACTTACATTTGTCGCGCGATATTTTAGATGTCATTTCCGCAAGCTTACATCAAATCATTGATACGTATCGCGATCAACCGGAGCGATTGCTTGATGCATTAAAGGCGAGCGGAGAAGATAACAACGCGAAGTTGATGGCGCATTATCTTCGTCAACTCGGTTATGAAGCGCATTACGTCAATCCGAAAGATGCCGGCATTTTCGTGACGGATGAACCGGGGAATGCACAAATTTTGCCTGAGTCATACGATCAGCTTGCTCGTTTAAATGAGCGAAGCGGCATTTTAGTGATCCCTGGTTTTTTCGGCTATTCGCGCTCTGGGCATATCGTGACGTTTCCGCGCGGTGGTTCAGACATTACCGGCTCGATTGTAGCCGCAGGTGTGGGTGCCGAGCTGTATGAAAACTTTACCGACGTCGATTCCATTTACTGCGTCAATCCATCGATCGTCGAACATCCGTGCCAGTTAAAAGAATTGACGTATCGTGAAATGCGGGAGTTGTCGTATGCCGGTTTTTCCGTTTTTCATGATGAAGCGCTCGAACCGGTGTATCGTCGTGGTATTCCGGTATGCGTGAAAAATACGAACAATCCTGAAGCACCGGGAACGATGATCGTCGCCACGAGAGATCATCGCGATCGCCCTGTGGCAGGCATCGCAAGCGACACCGGCTTTTGTAGCATTAACGTCAGCAAATATTTAATGAACCGCGAAATCGGATTTGGACGCCGGTTGTTACAAATTTTAGAAGATGAAGGCATTTCATACGAACATACGCCATCAGGCATTGATAATATGTCGGTCATTTTACGGGGAGAACAATTAGCTGGAGACGTAGAACGCCGCGTTTTAGAGCGCATCGTGAAAGAGTTGCGCGTAGATGAAGTGTCTATTGAACGCGATTTGGCGCTTATTATGGTCGTCGGGGAAGGAATGGAGCGGAGCGTCGGTATTGCGGCGAAAGCGACGGCAGCGTTTGCGCGGGCGAACGTGAACATTGAAATGATTAACCAAGGTTCATCTGAAGTGAGCATGATGTTTGGCGTGAAGGCGGATGCGGTCGAAAGAGCGGTGCGCGCGCTATATGAAGTATATTTCTGATCGTATAAAAATGGAATAATCGAGCAAAATAACCATAGCACACATAAGGGAGGAAAAAACATGCGCGTGCTATGGTTATTCGTTTGTTTTTTATTTGCCACGCCGGTGCAAGCGGCCATTTCGGAAGAAGCGTTGCGGCAATACGTCCATGACATCGGCTGGACGATGGACGACTTAACACGTTATTTAGCGAAATGGAATATGACAATCGATCATTTTTCTTCATTGGAAGCGTTAAAAAAACAATTAGGCACTCCGATCACACCGGAACGTCTTGATGAGCTATTGCTCCGTTACGAAATGACGAAAGAGGAAGCCGAAGCGCTTCTCGGGCAGTTTGGTGAACAATTGCAACAATATACATTTATTGAAGATTTATCATACGCCCTATCGTTTTATCGCGACCGTTATGAAACGATGCAAGCGATGACAGACATTTTAGCGACAATCGGGCTAACGGAAGATGAAATTCGCTGCCTATTTGAACGAACCCCTCTGTCAGCGAAACAGGCGCTCGAACGCCTTGACAAAGATGTGCAAACGCTCCTGTTGCGCGATTCAGCGACACCGCTTACAAATAAAGAGCGAAACGCGTTGTATGCCCTTTGGAACGAATGGTTATCTCTTTACGGGCTGCAAGCAAACGTGTACGAAGTGACTTCCGAAGGGAGAAAGCCCATTTCTTTTGAGCAACTTCAAACGGTGCATGCCCCTGTCGTGATGGAATGGTACGACGATGAAGGCCGCTTTGTTGCCGATTTATATATCCCGTACGAGCGGCTCCATTCAAGCACGCTCATTGATGCAAGCGAGCAACTCGCCCATATCGGCATGATGGCGCTCGATTTAGAAAGCGGTCTCCTTGTCGCGCGCATGCCAAAAACAGCTTCTTCGTATGGCATAAACATGCTCATTGGCGTCGTTTTCCTTTTCATCAGTTTCGTGTTATGGAAGAAGGCGAGAACATGCGAGCCGTTGCGTTAGCGTTATGTCTTTTTGGGGCTTCGCTCATTTGGGCGAATGCGACGAATTGGTATGAGGCGTATGAAGCTGTCCAACGAATGGATCGTCCGCCCGGTCCGACAAATGATGCGATCGGGATGCTGTCGATTCCGAAGCTCCGTCTTGCCATGCCCGTTTATGAAGGAACGACGGAGCAACAGTTGCGGCGAGGGGTCGGGCACGATGAGCGAAGTGCGCTTCCCGGGCAAGGCAATCATACAATTTTAGCGGGACATCGCGATACAGTGTTTCGTCCGCTTGAGCATATTCAAGTCGGTGACGAGTTAGTCATCAAAACAAACAGTGGCACATGGACGTATGTCGTTCAACATATTCGCATCGTCTCACCCGACGACCAAACGGTTCTCGTTCCGAAAGCGAATCCGACGTTGACGCTTATTACATGTTATCCGTTTCAATGGATTGGGCATGCTCCAAAACGATACGTTGTCGTAGCGAAACAAAAAATGAGAGGCTGATTGATGTTCGTCAGCCTCTTTTCGTGTGCATTTGTTCTTTAAACTGTTGCAACAACGTCTCTCCGTGCAGCCCGCGTTGAACTAAATCTTCTAAAACAACTTCAGCTAAATTCGAGCGTTTGACGAGAAATGCATCCATTAACACACTTATTCGTTCACCCATCATCGTGACGGAGCGGACGGTTGCGCGCACATGGGCCGGATCGTTTGTCTTTCGGGAAATCGTCACGAGCGCATCAAATGTCGTCCCCTTTTCTTTCAGCGATGTGAATAGCTTATGATACGTTTGCTCGACATACGCTTCCACAAGCCAGCGTTGCTTTTCATCTTCTTTATTAATCATTAAGCCATCAATGAGCGGAATGTCTTGCTTTTGCTCATGCAACAATGTAAGGGAAACGAGCTTAAATGTTTTCACCGCATCCACCTCGCAATATGAGTTGTCTTCATTATACCATACGAAAACGTGCGGAAAAAAATAAAACAAAAAGTGAAAATTGAATTTTCGGGCGCTTTTTTCACGAAATATAGCTGAAAAACGGCAAAAAATTTAAAAAAACGGCCTGAAAATTCAAAAATCGTCATTTTACATCATGTTTTTCTTTTCGTATCATATGAGACAAGGAGGTGATACACAATTCCTCTCATTTCCTTCCAAAATGCGTCCTCTACTGCTCCCTCACAAATTGGCTAGCACCCCTTGCTAGCCTCTTTTTTTCAATTGACCGTCCATAGGGGGAGTGATATGCTAGGGAGTAAAGAAAGGGGTGAAGCGAAGTGGAAGATCAAGTTATTCAAGCTGTCAAAGAATTGCTTTATGAAGTGCGTGAAATGCGTCAAGACTTAGAAAGTTTCAAACAAGAGATGCGTCAGGATATGGAATCTTTCAAACAAGAAATGCGCGAAGAAATAAAAGAATTGCACATGCGCATCGGAAAGCTAGAAACGAAAGTGGACAAGCTGCACGACAAGTTTGAATTGCACGCGCAAAAACAATGGCAAACAGAAGCGGACGTGTATCGATTGAAAAAGTTAATTGGGATTGAATAAAGGGCAGATGCGCCCCTTTTTTTATATATACGATAAGAGCGAGCGGAGCGAGACAGTCTCACTCCGTTTTTATTTTAATGCATCGATCATTTCATCAATCATTTTCACCACTACATGTTCGACTCGTTTCCGTTTATGCGCAGGCAACGATTGTAGCGCGTACAAACGCTCAGCAAGCTCGCGCTGTTCGTTCATGTAGCGAATGAGCGACAATAGTTGGTCGTTCATCTCACTCGTTCCATATGCTAGTTGTACCTCATGTAAAAGCTGCTTATCGGTCGGCGGCTTCCCAAGCAAAAAGTCGACGCTGACCGAAAAAAGTTCGCTCATATCGATAAGCGACTTGATATCTGGAAGCACTTCACCGTTTTCCCATTTGCTCACTTTCGAACGAGAAACATTCAGCCGCTGCGCCAATTGCTCTTGCGTCCAATGATGCGCTTTGCGCAGCCGTTTAATTTGTTCACTGACGTATTGTAACATCGTCTTCCACCAAATTCCCTTTTTCTTTTTACAATAGAGGAATAAAAGGGATTGTTTTGTTCTTTTTAAGCACAAAAATACAACATGTTCGAAAATAGAACGAAAATCGACGATCCATTTGTCGAAAAAAGTTGATTGAATATTCATAAAATGTAAAAATATACATTGGAAAAACTTGAAGGGGATGATGAATGGTGAATATTTATTTTGCAAATTTTATTATCCACGAAGCGAAACGGGGTGGGGAACCATGCGAAGTGCTCATTAAGGAAAAGCCGCATCCTCCGTTTCATGCATCACGAACGATCGAGCCCATTCACTTTTCTGATTCACTTCAGTTTATTTCACCACCAACGGCAAAACAGCCGTTAGATCCTGTTCGCTATCGTCTCATTACATGCACGACGAAAGATGACGTATTTTTATTTTTTAAAACCGTCGATGAACAAATGATGATCGTCGTCACCTTTTTATTTAGTAAAGGAAAAGCGCAAATTAGTGTGCGACGTTGGAATGACTTCGAGAAGCAATATGTCCCCGCATCGATGAACGACCTCACCGCAGTTGAAGAACGAGCAATTCAATGCACTTTCCGCTCCGTATCTATTCGTTCTGGGCAAAAAATTCGATACTGTTTGTTTTGATATGTGCTAGATGAGGGAAAAAATTTATATAAAAAATAAAAATATGTTTGTTAAACGAGAGAAATGATGCTAAAATATAACTGTAGTACTATTTCCTTCTGTTTACGATAGAGAGCGGTTGGTGGCCAGAGGCAAAGAAAGAGGGGCTGATGAATTTCATCAGCCCCTTTTTCTTATGATTGTGAGGAGTACACATCCCATTGACTTAAATCAATGTTTTCTTTCAGGATAAGTTCTTTTGGAAACACGAATGTCCACGGCTTGCTTGTGTTCGCTTTTATTTCTAAATCCAGCGTGAATAAACCACGAGCAATGATTTCCTTCGATGAATCTTTTACTAAAAGTGGTAACTGTTTTAATTGAATATGTTTTCGTGTTCCGTTTCGGATAAGTAGGCTTATAACTAAATTACCATTTTCATCAATTGTTGCCTGTAGTCCTGTCATATTTACTTCATTTTCACGCAGACGAGGAAGCGAGCGGACGAATTGTTCTAATTCCAGCTTATCTTCCTTAGATAGTGCCTTCTGCCAGCTTTCGTCTAGATCTAGAGTATGCTTTTTTCTCAATTCAAAAGAGAGTTTCCAACCAAATTGAGGTATTTTATTCGAAAATAGTTCATATTGATTGAAAACGAAAAACCACGGCCGACTACTTCTAGGTGGAATGTCACCTAATTCGTGCATCGGGAATATTTTGCGACCGAGCACTTGTCCGTCCGGTCCGATAAACAGTAACGGAGTTTCATCGAAACGAATCGCTTGATCTAAACTGTTGCGCACGAATGCAGTAATGACATAGTTTTCTCCTTCTTTTTTCCATTCGATCCCAGATAACGACACTTGGTTTTTTTTCAACGGCGGCAATTCGTTGTTCATATATTGAAAATAATATTTTTGTTCCGTCGTTAACGACATGAGAGGATGAATGGATAACGTCGTATGCACGTCTTCATCTTGTTGTTCATGTGTGCCATCAAATAATTGATTCGCTTGAATTGTACTATCTTCACCTTGTTTTTTCTTTTTAAAGAATGGAAGCATTGTTCCATCTCCTTTCTTATTGTGTCAGCAGCTGGGCCAATTGTTGGGATGCATCTTTTTCTAGACGGTGGTACATAAGTGTAAAGAGTTCCAACCCTTCTTTTGCATATTGGCGCATCGGATCTTCTTGGCCATAATGGCGCAACCCAATTCCTTCCTTTAATAGTTCCATTGCCTCTAAATGCTTTGTCCAATGGAAATCGATTAAGGAAAGCAGCGCTCGTTGAAGTGCCCGTTGTTGTTCTTCCGTGTACGAGCATGAAGAAACGCGCTCTTTCCATGTTTCGACGGCTCGTTGAACGATCGTTTCCACTTCTTGTTGTTCGACCACACCAGCTATATCAATTTGTTCGTTTGTGACGATGCGAACTGTTTCTACTAAACGCGCAACATCCCATTCTTCTGGAATGGCATCTTCTGGACACGTATAAGCTACTTCTCTTTCTAAAAACGACGGAACCATGTTGACAACAATGGCTACAACATCATCCGCCTCTAGCACGCGATTGCGCAACGTATAAATGGTGCGGCGCTGCTCGTTTAGTACGTCATCGAGCTTTAAGTTATATTCGCGCACCGAGAAATTGCTTCCTTCACAAATGCGCTGTACGCGGTTCACAAATTCATGGACGTCTTCATTTAACACTTCGCCTTCTTCATTTACGCGAAGCGACTTTTTCATTTTCTCCAGCTCTTCTTTGGCGAAGCGGCGAAACATCTCATCTTCGAGCGAAATAAAAAATTGCGAACGACCTGGATCACCTTGGCGGCCAGCGCGTCCTTTCAGCTGATTATCAATGCGCCGGCTTTCGTGGCGCTCTGTACCAAGGACGTATAAACCGCCAAGCTCAGCGACTCCTTCCCCGAGCATAATGTCCGTCCCGCGTCCAGCCATATTTGTCGCAATCGTAATTTGTCCTTTTTGGCCTGCGCGCGAAATGAGTTCGACTTCTTGTTCGACGCTTTTTGCGTTTAACAATTGGAACGATAGTCCTTCTTCAGCTAAATATTTCGCCACTTTTTCCGACTGCAAAATGGACGTCGTGCCGATGAGCAGCGGCTGCCCCGTTTCATGCACGCGCTTCGCTTCTTTTGCGACCGCCTTATATTTCGCGTCAATGGAAATAAAAATGCGGTCACGTAAGTCTTGACGAATGACCGGGCGATTTGTCGGAATTTGAACGACATCCATGCCATACAGTGTTTGAAACTCTTTTTCTTCCGTTTTCGCTGTGCCCGTCATCCCTGATAAAATTGGATACATACGGAAATAGTTTTGAATCGTAATCGACGCTTGAATTTTGTTTTCTTCTGTTAGCTCTACCCCTTCTTTCGCTTCAATCGCTTGATGAAGTCCGTTGCTTAAGCTTCGTCCTTCCATCGGGCGGCCGGTGAACATATCGATCAACAACACTTTTCCATCTTTTACAATATAGTCGACATCGCGCGTAAACATGACGTATGCCCGCAACGCTTGAATGACGTAATGATAAAGCACTTGATGCTCAAGATCGTATAAATTGTCGATGCCGAATCCTTTTTCGATTTTTTCGATGCCTTGTTCTGTTAAGTTGACGGTCTTTGTTTCTTCGTCATATTCGTAATCTTCGTCCCGTTTAAAATGTTTGACGATGCGGGCGCATAAATAGCTTAGTTCGGAACTGACACCTGTCTTTCCTGCGATAATGAGCGGTGTTTTCGCCTCGTCAATGAGCACGCTGTCGACTTCATCAACGATCGCATAATGAAACGGGCGTTGGACGCGATCGGAGACGTGATATGCCATATGATCGCGCAAATAATCGAACCCAAACTCGTTGCCGACACCGTACGTAATGTCCGCTGCATACGCTGCTTTTTTTTCTTCTAGCGACATATGTGGCAAGTTTAAACCGACCGTCAGCCCTAAAAATTCATGAATTTTTCCGATGAGTTCACGGTCGCGCTTCGCTAAGTAGTCGTTGACCGTAATGACGTGCACGCCTTTTCCTTCTAACGCCCGCAAGTAGCTTGGAGAAGAAGCAACGAGCGTTTTCCCTTCCCCTGTCGCCATTTCTGCGATGTTTCCTTCTGCCAATACGAGTCCGCCGATGAGCTGAACGTCAAAATGGCGCATCCCGAGAACGCGTTTCGATGCTTCTCTGACGGTCGCAAACGCTTCAACTTGTAAATCGAATACGCTTTCCCCTTGTTGAAGCCGCTGTTTAAATTCCGATGTTTTATCGCGCAGCTGTTCATCCGTTAATTTTTCAAATGATGGCTCCAGATCATTAATGCGCGCAACCGTTTTATAATAGCTTTTTAGTTTCCGTTCATCGCGGTTGACTAGTTTTTTTATGTAAGACAACATGTTGCATTCTCCTTCAATACGAATCAAATAGTCTCAACGTACAGTATACCATTGTTCCCAAAATGTTTCACGCCCCGGAAAATATTTCTTTACTTTTGTTAGATTGGTTGATATTGTAATATTGTTAGAAAAAATTATCAAAATATGAAACTTTTTTTGTTTTTTCTCGTTGTAGTAGGTGTATTTGCCTTTCGGGTCGAATATACATGTTACATTCTTTTGTAGGAGGATTTATATGAAAAAATGGAAAAAAGTAGTATTATCCATTAGTTTTGCTTCATCGCTCCTTGTGCCAACGATCACGCAAGCGTCGATGGAGCCGCCGATTGCGCAATGGAAAAAGGAAACGGTAGAGAGCAAACAAACGTCACTTGCTTACAAACGGTTTGAAGAAGCACAACATCAAGTGAGCTCAGACACATTAATTATTAAGTATCATGAAAAAATTCCTGCCGCTGTTCATCGCAGTTTAGGAACGACGTTAAAACAATCGTTCCCGCAATTGCGCTACGACGTCGTTACGGTGCAAAAAGGAAAGAACTTGCAAGAAGTGATGAAAAGCTATGCAAAATTAAAAGCGGTCAAAAGCGTGACGCCAAGTTTTACATATAGGAAGCTCGGCTCGGCTGATCCGAAAGCAGATCGCATGTATGCATTGTCGCTATTAAATATCGATAAAGCATTAAAACTAGCAGGAAACCATCGCGTCACAGTTGCTGTCATCGACACGGGGATGGATACGAACCATCCAGAGTTGAAAGGTCGTGTGTTGCCAGCTTACAATGCGATTAACCCAGCTGGCGCTCCGATGAAAGATGTGCATGGAACGCACGTTGCCGGCATTATCGGGGCGAACGCAAACAATGGAGTTGGTGCCCACGGGGTCAATCCGAACGTGACTATTTTGCCGATTGATGTTTTTGGCGGGTCATGGGGCGCAAGCGACTATACGATCGCCCAAGGCATTTTATATGCGATCGAAAAAGGGGCAAAAGTCATTAATATGAGCCTTGGCGGTTATTTTAGCTCGCCAATTTTAGAAGAAGCAGTTAAACAAGCGATTGATGCGGGCATTACTGTCGTTGCGGCAGCGGGAAATGAAGCGACGGATATGTATGCTATTCCTGCTTCATACGAAGGGGTCATTAGCGTCGGTGCGACGGATAGTAAAAACAAGCTCGCTGAGTTTTCAAACTATGGACCATCCGTTGACCTTGTCGCTCCGGGTGTTGACGTATACAGTCCGATTTACGACTATGCGAAAGGTTCTTCATTTGCGGAGTTAAGTGGAACGTCGATGGCAGCGCCTGTCGTCGCTGGAGTCGCTTCGCTTCTTTTATCAAAGTATCCGAACTTAAAACCGTATCAAGTCGAATGGATTTTAGAGCGCACCGCAACGGACTTAGGGGAAAAAGGATATGACTTAACATACGGCAACGGTTTAGTAAATCCTGTCGCTGCGCTGCAATATAACATGAAAAACGTGCCGCAAAAAGAAAATTGGAACGATGAAACGATTTTAGCGAAGGCACCGACCATTGACGCAAAAGAGGGATATGTGAAAAAAGGTGCGCTGACAAAACCGGAAGAAATGCATTGGGTAAAAGTGAACGTACAACAAGGTGAAAGCGTCCAAGCTATACTCGAAGGCGCGGAATCGTACGACTACAAACTTGTGTTCCGATTTTACCCAGAAGGAAAAACAACATCTGAAAAGCCGGTGCAAGTGAATGACGGACGCGCAGGGGAAATGGAAGCGAAGCTGTTTACAGCGAAGCAGCCAGGGGTATTGGCAATCGGTGTAACAGATGCGAATGGCAACTATAGCTTACAAGGGAAGTCCACATATACGTTAGCTGTCCAGTCGTTTACAGAACTTACGGACGATGGGATCACAAAAGAAAATCCAGCTATGATTGAACAGTTGCCGTTTGTTGCAGAAAACTTAACGTTTGTCCCAGAAAAAGATGCAACGGAAAGCGACCGTGACTATTTTCAATTCACCGTAACAGAGCCGACGACGGTGAAGTTTACATTGTCCCCTATTCCAGGGATCGATTCATCGTTAAACATTTATTTAGCTGATGAGCTATATCGCCCTGTTAATCCAGACGCGAAATATAAAGAAATCACATTCCCGATTGCATCTGGAAATAATAACGGCATAAGTAAAGGAGAGACGCTCACGTTTGAAGCACAACCGGGCGTGCCATATGTCGTTGAAGCTTCTAGCGAACCAGTGGGCGGATTTTATCCAATGATGTTTGATATGGCGATGTCAAGCAATCAAGTAAAACAGTTAACGGGTTCAGCCATTCCATATGAGCTTCGCGCACAAGTCGTGACGCTTCCAGCTGATGAAGACAACTTCCCAGCACGTGAGCCGATGCAATCGGAGAATGGGGCTGTGGAACAAGCTGAAAAAATAAAAGAACAAATGCGCAAACCGAACGATATCGTTGTCATTATCGACGATGGAAGTTGGAGTTATTTCGATAAAGAACAAGTACGACAAATTAAAGAAAATGTCCGTCCTTACAACATTGGGGACAAAATAGAAGCGTTCATTCAATTTAGTGGGGATCAAGACTTTTACCGAGTTACTGTCCCGAAAACGGCAGTGTACGAGTTTTCGTTTGCGACACCTGAAGATATGATGCCATCAGCTGTTTTATTCCAATACGATGAGAAAAAAGATGATCTCATCCCTGTCAACTATTTTTGGCCATTTGATTGGATGTTCGGGAAAAAGCAGACGAACTGGACACTTATTTTAGAAGAAGGAAAAACGTATTACATGTCGGTGCAAAACGACTATTATCAGCCAGTTGCTGATCCGTACGTCATCACGTCGAAAAAGCTTATAGATGCGCCGAAAGATGTAAACGAGAAAAACGACGAGCCGGTTCAGGCGACTGTCGTGCAAGTGAACGAATCGAAAACAGGAAACTTCGTGTTACCAGAAGACGTGGACTATTATTACTACAAACATCGTCAAGCGAACGGTGTGTTAACGTTTTATGCAAAACCAAGCAAAATCAACGCTTCGTTGCCAAAAGAGCTGCGCGGTACGTTAATTCCGATCGTATCGGTCGTTGAAGATACGAACGGGAACATGACGATTGACGAAGACGAATACGGTAAAGCAGTGACGTTTTTCCCTACCGGCTTCAGTCCGTTATATGACGTGAACGGTTCATTCCGTGCGAAGAAAAATGTCGGCTACTTCTTTGTCGCGAACGGATTGATGTGGGATGGACTATCGCTTCAGTCGTACAACTTTGGCATTCAATCGCTCAATAAAAAAGATGAAGATGCTGCATCTATGATGAAAAACAACGTACCATCGAAACCGCTCTTGTTGACGAAAAAAGAAAACGTATACGAAGCGCGCGGATATATGAACGTCGTTGATTACGGCGATAAAGACGCCTACAAGTTCGTCGTTGACCGCGACGGTACGTTTACATTTAAGCTGAATGTGCCAGGGACGATGGATGGGGTCATGACTATTTTCGATGCGAAAGGGCGCATCGTGCAATCGTACGACCACTACGGTGAGGGGGATGCTGAAATCGCCACCCTTTCGTTGAAAAAAGGAACGTATTATGTCGTCGTAGAAGAAGCGCTAGCTCGGCCAAACGCCAACCCATATACGCTCTCTATAACGAAGAAATAAATACGAAGGCTGCCTATTAGGCAGCCTTCCTTATTTTTCTTTTCCATCTTCGCGTTTGACGTGCTAACATAAATGTAGATTGATAGATCACGAGGTGATTAACGTGCAACGCATGCGATTCATTTGGCTTTCGTTCGTTTTTTTATTCTTTTTTCACGCGCCTGTTCACGCCCATGTCGTTGATTTAACGAAAAAAGCACAGGCGCAAAGCTACGAAAACTACTATTCGCTTATCGCCAGCTATAAAGGGGAAAGTGGCGTCACGTTTGAAAGCTATAGCCCGTACTGGGCGAAGACGAAGCTTATGCAGTTGGAACAAGAACTATTAAAAAACAAACATGGCGCTGAGCTTGCTTTGTTACGGAGCATTAAAATTTTTCCTGACTATCCTGCCGGTGCAAACGTACTCGGACAATATTTTGCGCAATATCAAACAAGTCCAAAGCCTGCGTTGCTTCCGAATCGGTATATTCATTTATATGGGGGAAATGAATGGACGACTGTCGAGCAAATGGCGACAACGTTAGCGCACGAATATGGGCATCACTTTACATTTTATTACTTGTTAAATAAAGAGCAACGCCTTCCGAACGAATGGCTCATGTCGCGATATGCGGCGGCGCGCGAATTGTTTCGCTATCCGAATGTTCATGCCGATGGAAATGGGGCGTACGAATGGTATATGCCTGAAATACTCGCAGAAGATTACGTGCAATTATTCGGTTCGCCAAACGCATTAAAAGGGCATATGCAAATGAACGTTCATCTTCCTACCCCTTTTGAACTTTCAGCGCTACAAACGTATTGGAAAAACGGGCTTGGCGCACCGTACGAACCGCAGCCGCCCCTTTCGCTCTTGTTGACGAACTATACGGTAAAAAATAACGTGTATTCGCTAAAATTTTATACATATGCCGATACAACGGCATACTTGAACGCACAAGATGGACAAGGTCGCTATGCTTCTGTTTATATCGGTAGTGTGCCAAAAGGAATAAACGAAACGACGTATGATGGAACGAAACTGAGTAGTCAAATTTCTTGGCTATTTCGCTCAACGTTTGTCGATACAGCACTTTTTCGCGTCGTACAACCGACGGCAAAAGGGTTCAATCGCGGTTCGGCAACGCTTCGCGTCTCATATGAATCGATTGATTCGCTCGTTGCGACGCCTCCGCTTTTTCCTGATGTCGTCGGGGAAGAATGGCAGATGGCGGCGCGACTATTGTATGAGCGCGGCATCATCTCTGGGTTTCCAGACGGCACATATCGTCCGAACGAACGGCTATTGCGCCGCCATGCCGCACTTATGCTTATTCGCGATTTGCGTTTAACGCTTCCTGAAGGATATGTCGTGAAAGCGAAAGACGTAAAGCCGACAGATGCGTGGTATAAAGAAATGGCGATTGCCGAAGCGTACGGGCTGCTGACGGGATACGACGGCAAGCTACATCCGAATGATTACATTACCCGTGCGCAAATGGCAACGATTTTAACGAGGGTATATGGCGATGTGTACGAAGCGCCAACGGGGAATCGTACATTTGTCGATGTTCCGTTTTCCCATTGGGCGTACGCTCCGATCCATACGCTCTATTTTAACGGCATTACAGTAAACGATCCGTATCGCCCGAACGACATCGTCACACGCGGACAATTTGCGCTCTTTCTCAGTCGAACATTGCAAAAAAAATAGCGATGAAGGCTCGTCCTTCCTCGCTATTTCATATTGATCGCACGGTATAAAAACACCGCAAACTGCGCCCGCGTCACCACATCTTTCGGACGGAACGTGCCGTCCTCATATCCGTTTGCAATGCCTGATGCGACAAGTTTTTCGATCGCATCATACGCCGCATCTGTTTCTTTTACGTCAACAAACGGAACATCCGCCCCGCGCTTTAACTTCCACGCTTCCGCAAACCATATCGCTAATTGCTCGCGCGTTAACGGCTCGTCCGGCTGGAACGACGTCATCTGTTTATCGACGATTCGCTCTTTGACAAGAGCGTTAATCGCACCGACTGCCCAATGGTCGCTCGGCACGTCTTGGAACGTTTTTTTCCGATCGTTCATATTGAAGTCGAAATACGATGCGATCAGCCCCGCCGCATCCGCGCGCGTCATGATGTCATCGGGTTTAAAATAACTTTTCGCATAACCGAGCACAATTTCTTCTTTTCCGAGCTTCGCAATTTCTTCACTTGCCCAAAAGTCTTTTCCGATATCGCGAAACTGTCCGACAGCTTCTTCATAAGCAAGCACTCGTCTTGCCCCTATGTATCGTTTCTTGTAATAAGAATCATCAAGCGATGTCACGATAATCCCTCTCGATGAACTCGCATGAATAAATCGGTTATCCCCGATGTAAATTCCGGCATGCGACGGTCCTTTTTTATACGTCTCAAAAAAGACGAGATCGCCAACGCGCAACTCTTCTTTCTTTACTGCACGTCCTTGTTTGTACTGCCCTTCAGTCGTCCGCGGCAGCGTTACCCCGAGCCCTTCCATCACATGCCGCGTAAATCCAGAACAATCGAACCCTTTTTCCGAACTGCCGCCAAATTGATACGGCACCCCGACATATTTTTTCGCAAGGGGGACGAGTCGGTCGTAACTATCTGCATATGCGAATGAAGGGAAAAGAAAAAACAAAAGCAACGCTGACATAAGTCTCCTCACACAATCCACCTCACTCCGCCATTGTTCTTACTATTTCGACACATTCATACGATTCCAAGTGTATCATAAATAGGATAATTGTAACTTTACAGTTATGTAACAAAATTTTTTGTCAAAAAGTTACGCAATGAGGTATTGAAAAAAGTCGAACATTCGGTAAAATGGTGAATAGGTGGAAGGCTGCATATGAAAAAGTTTTGTTATTCCAACAAAGAAAAACCATTGAAAAAATGGTTGACTTTCATCATGGAAAAAATTATAATGTAGTTTGTAGTCGTTCACTCGCTAAGTTTAAGAGTTTCATAGAGAGAACATACATATCTCTTAAATTTAGCTAAAACAAATAGAAAGAGAAACAAAAAGGAGGAAATAAGTCGATGGCTTACCAACCAAAGTCTTATCGCAAATTTTTAGCTGGTACAGTCTCTGCGGCAGTTGTTGCTTCAGCGATCGCACCAGTCGCAAGCGCTTCTTTCACAGACGTAGCAGGAAGCGTGCATGCAGATGATATCGCAACATTAGTTGCAAAAGGGTACATTAAAGGGTACAGCGATGGCACATTCAAGCCAGACAAATCATTAACACGCGGTGAAGCTGCGATCATCTTCTCGCGCATTTTAAAAGATGCAGGTGTTACTGAAAAAGGCGCAGGCTTCCCAGACGTTCCAGCAAGCAAAGCAGAATTAGCTGAAGCTGTAGCGATCGTGCAAGCTGCTGGCATCATGACTGGAGACGAAAAGGGCAACTTCAATCCGAACGCAAACATCACTCGCGAACAAATGGCGAAAGTCGTTGCTGAAGCGTTCAAATTAACAAAACCAGCAAACCACACAACAAAAGTAACTGACCTTGACAAAGCTGGTGCATGGGCTCGCGAATACATCCAAGTGTTAGAAGCAAACGGTGTAACGAAAAACACAGAGTTCATGCCAAAACAAAACGTTACGCGCGGTCAATTCGCTTCATTCGTCGTTCGTGCGATGGGTGTGAAGCCAGTAACGAAAGAATTTGCTGTATCGGAAGTTCGTTTTGTTGGATTAAACAAAGTCGTTGTCAAGTTCAATCAACCGGTTGATGAAGTAAAAGCTGAAAACTTCGTCATTCCTGGAGCGACAGTTGTGGCTGCAACGCTTTCAGCGGACAAACTTTCGGCAGAATTGTCTGTACAAGGTGTAGAACTTGGTAAAGATTACGCCGTTAAAGTAACGGGTGTAAAAGTTAACGGTGTAGTTCAAAAAGATTTAGAGAAATCGGCAACAGCGCCTTCTCAAAATGAATTATATAAACCAATCGTTACAACAAAAGATGCTGTTTTAAAATCAGACGGTGCGTCTACGACACTTGTTACGTTTGAGCTTCGTGATGCGGCTGGAAACGTATTAAAAGACGCTAAAAATGTAGAGGTGGCGTTCACTTCGACATTTGGTAAGTTTGCTGAAAAGCGTGTAACTGTACAAAACGGTGTCGCGACAGTGCTATTTACGTCGGAGGCATTGACGTCTGATAAAGTGGCTGAAATTACGGCCCAAGTTGTTGAGGCGTCTGATAAAACACAAATTGGTCTTAAAGCGGTGACTTCTATCATCTTGTCGCCAAATCCAAGCAATGTAGATATTACTACAGGTGCGATGATGACAGAAGCTGAAGCCTTCCAGGCTGATCGTGTAGTTGTTTACTTTAATAAGCCTGTGAAAGTGGACGATTTCATCCAAGGTGGTACTGGGGCTAGTGCGTTTGCGGTAAACACAAACAAAGCGGATGTGAAAGTATACGATCAAGTTTCGAATAACGGCACAGGTGGAATTCTGAAGTCCGTTCGAGGGTTAGCTCCTGTTCCGGGTAACGATCGTGCTTTATATGTTATTTTAGAAAAAAGTTCTGCATTGACTGACAATACGAACATCAAAGTCGAATTTACTGACAAGCGTGGCACTGTAGCAGTACCAAGCACAAAAGTATTTAAGCTCACAGATGCTCGTCAGCCAGCGATGTTAAACGTTGTCCGTGAAGGCTTAAAAACGATTAAAGTGGAGTTTTCAGAGCCTGTTGATGAAACGACTGCGAAAGATCCAAAAAACTGGGTGGTTGACGGTAAGTTATTATCTGATAATGTGTATGGTGTCGGAACGAGCAAGGCTCAAATTTCAGTAGGTGATTTTGATCTTAAGACAGGTTCTGATACTCGTCATGTAGTGACGATCACACTAGGTAAAGATGCTGATGGAAAACAAATTTATTTCAAGCCTGGTAAACATTCTGTTCAGGCAGCAAACATTGGTGATTGGGCTTACGATACTGATAAATCCAATGTGATGAATACTCAGACGCTTGAGTTTGATATTCCGGAAGACAATACTGTACCAACAGCGACAGTAGAAGTTCAATCTCCAGAACAATACTTACTCGTTTTTGATAAAGAATTGAACGAAACAGTAGCAAGCATTCAGAGTGCTTTAGAGCTGCAGAAATATAATGCTCAAACTGGTAAGTGGGAAAAAGTTTCAGATCCTGGTTTTGTTGTAACGCAAATGTCTGATGCTAAATATCTAGTTGAGCTCACAAAAGACTGGACAGAGGTTTACAACACAGCAGGAACAAACAAGAATTACTACAACGACCAATATCGTTTATTTATCGACAAAGACAAAGTGAGTGCCGCTGCAAACGGCAAGAAAAATGCTGAAATTGCTTTGACATTGGGTGGAGCGATGACGGCACCAGACTTCACTAGCCCTTCCATCGTAAACATTGAACAAAAAGATGGGCTGTATCATGTAACGATGTCAGAGCCAGTGAAAATTCCTGGTGTGAATAACGAAGGAAATACGCTTGCTCAAGGTCAGATGAACGTTCCAATGCCAACAGCAGAGTTTGTAAAGAAAGATAAGAGTGAAACAGTCCCAGCTACTGTAATCAGCGGATTCGCGGATGCTGAGGATAGAGTGATTAAAGTTTCACCTTCTAAAGAACTTTCTGGTGGTGAATGGACGCTCGTTGTTCGCTCGATTTCCGATGATGTAGGAAATACGGCACCTTCTGCAACGAAAGACTTTACAGTAGATAAGCCTGTTGCGAAGACAGCATTCAAAGTTGTTTGGGCGGCGGCGAACTTTGAAGAGAGCTTGGATATTGATGCCGTTGATAGCGATCTCCAATATGATTATGTGTTTGTGAAGTTTTCTAAACCAATTGCTACAACTGGGGATTTCAAAAATGTGTTGAAAACGGCGAACTATACGTTGAATGGTAAAGAGTTACCAACCGGAACTCAAATTTTAGCCAACATTAAAGACTTTGATGACAAAGATGACTATATCGATTCAATCACTATTAAATTGCCACAAGGTGCGATTACAAAGCCAGAGACAACGGTGATTAACGTTTCTCAATATCTTGAAAGTGCTGATGGTGAAGTAATTACAAACCCTGGCGAGAAGAAATTACCGTTCAACTTTGGTACTACAGTAGAAGTTAGCACGCTTGATGCGCTGAAGAAAGCGCTAGCTGATGATACCGTTCGTAAAGTGAAGTTAAGTGGAGACGTTGTCGGTGATATTGTTGTTTCACGTGTTGTTGACATCGATTTAGGCGGTAATACTTTAACAGGTAACGTTACTGTGAAAACGTCTGAGGGTGGAGTAATTCACCTAACTGGCGGTACAGTGGACGGCAATTTAACAGTTGATGCGCCGAACGCCGATTTTGTTAACGGAGCAACAGTTACTGGAACGACGACAATTAAAGACGTACTAAGTAAAACGTTTACCAATAACGGAACACTTAACAAAGTAGTTATTGAAGATGCGAATGGTGCGGGATTTAAAAATGCAGCGACTGCTAGTCTAGGAGAAGTGGTTATAAAAACTTCCGCTAATGTAACGTTAGAGGGTAAAATCCCTACTGTTGTTGTTGAACAGGAAGGGGCAAAGTTGACAGTGAATGGAGAAGTGAACGCTCTTAATGTTCGAGCTAAAAATGTTGAAGTATCCAAAGGGGCTGCGGCAGTAATTACTAATATTGGTGGAACAGAAGAGGCTAAAACTACGTTGAAGGTAAAACAAGGAAACGAAAATGTAAATGTAGTTGTAGATACGGTAGCTCCGAAGTTTTTAAGTGCTAAAGCAACAACTAGCGGTGGTGATGTTGTAGCTGTCATCACAGATGGAAAGACTGCAGCTGTAGATGTTTCAGGTTTGGCTGATGACGTTACATTTACAGGAGTAGTTCTTCAGGCAGATAATGATGCTGATAAATTGGTGTTCTCCATCCCAGGTGTAGAAGGTCAAAAGACAGTGACTTTCTTAGACGGTAGTGCTACGTTTAGTCCTAAATCAATGGGTGCACCAGACGATGATGTGAGATTGGGCACATTGCGTGCGCTTGGTTCTTCTGTCACAATTTCTGGAACATTATACGATAAAGCAGGGAATGCGACTGCTGTGACAATCACAATCAAATTAAAATAATTATCGCATGTCAATCAAGAAACAGAGAGTGAAATGACTCTCTGTTTCTTTTTTCACAAAATCCACAAAAAATTCAAAAATATTTTATTGAAATTTTTGAATTTTTTATGTACGATACTTAGTAAGTGAAGCCGTTTGTATCCCCCTTACTGTACCCCTTTGTGCAAACGGTTTCACTTGAAAGAACATTTGAATAAAGGAGGAGCAGATGGTGAAGAGAAGATGGAGAAAGTATGTCGCTTATTTCTCAATCTTTTTGCTTTTTGCCCAGTTGTTTTCATTTAGCGCAATCGTTCGCGCAAATGAATCGGTGCAAAGCCCTGTTGTTAACGGAAACGATGTGACGTTTCGCTACGTTGGAACAGGGGAAGAGCAGTCTGTTTTGCTGGCTGGATCGTTTAATGACTGGCAAACAGATGGGGAGAAAAAGATTGAATTAACGAAAGAAAGCGATCATATTTGGTCAGTCACAAAAACGATTCCAGATGGAACGTACATGTACAAATTTGTTGTAGATGGAAATTGGAAGCCAGATCCACTAAATAACAATCAAATAGATGATGGATATGGTGGAAAAAATAGCGTCGTTGTTGTCGGTCAACCTGTTCAACAACAACGTATCGTCACGCTCGTTGGGAACTTACAAGATGAGTTAGGACACACAGGCGAGTGGGATCCAAAAGCGACTGCTACAATTATGAAGCATGAAGGCGATGGTTTGTACACATTTACGGGAACGCTCCCAGCAGGTACGTATGAGTATAAAATCGCGATAGACGGAAGCTGGGATGAAAACTATGGCGCAGGTGGACGGAACGGCGGAAACATTTCTCTCACGCTCGAAAAAGAGACAGAAGTAACGTTTTATTACCACGATAGCACGCATGCGATTGCCGATTCAACGTGGTATACGCCGATTCCAAAAGAAAAACAGCCGCGGCTCGTCGGAACGATTTTGCCTGTGATTGGCTATGAAACGGAAGTAAACGGATGGACACCGGAAACGTCAACAGCATTTCTCATTGATGATAACTTCGACTCCATTTACACGTTTACCGCTCGTGTACCAAAAGGAAACTATGAATTTAAAGTGACGTTAGGGAATCGTTGGGATGAAAACTACCCTCAAGATAATGCGAAATTAAATGTATTAGAAGAAGCGACAATTACGTTTTTCTTTCATGCAAAAACAAAGGAATTATACACGGACTACAATCCCATCGGTTCAGATGGCAACGTTCAAAAAGATCGTTTAAAACATAACACATGGGATTCGTTATATCGCCAACCGTTCGGTGCAGTAAAAGCAGGAGAAAGCGTGACTGTTCGACTAGCAGCGAAAAAAGGAGATTTAACAAAAGCGAACGTATATGTGAAGAATACAACGACAGGAACGGCGAAGTTGTACGCGATGAACAAAGTCGGAGTGATCGGAGACGATGAGTATTGGGAAGCGACATTCACTCCTGAAGAAAAAGGGTTATATGGCTATAAATTTATCGCGATGGACGGTGCGTCTAAAGCAGAATATGGTGAGGATACGCAAGAAGGTCAATGGGGACGAGCGGTAGATAAAAACGCAGAATTATTCCAATTGACTGTATACGATCCAAACTATAAAACGCCAGATTGGATGAAACAGGCGATCGTATATCAAATTTTCCCTGATCGTTTCTTTAATGGAAATCCAAATAACGACAAAGTGAAAAAAAATGCGCGTGGAAATGAACCGATTGAACATCGAGAGTGGTCGCAACTTCCAGATAATCCACGTATGAAAGATACTCCTGGATATGACGGTGACGGTATTTGGTCCAACGACTTTTTTGGTGGAGATATTGCTGGTATTGAACAAAAGCTAGATTACTTGCAGTCTTTAGGTGTAAATACCATTTACTTAAACCCGATTGCGCATGCCCCATCCAACCATAAATATGATGCGCACGATTATAAGGCAATCGATCCGATGTTCGGAACGCCTGAAGAGTTTGAATCATTTGTGCAAGCGATTGCATCGCGCGGTATGCATCTTATTTTAGATGGGGTATTTAATCACGTATCCGACGATTCCATTTACTTTGATCGTTACGGAAAATATCCGACTGTTGGAGCATATGAATATTGGTCAGCAGTATACGATGTAATGAACGATAAAGGATTGTCGGAAGAGGAAGCGCGTGCTCAAGTAGAACAAAAGTTTAAAGATGAGGGACAACAGTTCAGTCCGTACGGATTCCATTTATGGTTCAATATCGAGAATGAAAAAGTAAACGGCGTATACAAATATCAATCATGGTGGGGATTTGATAGTTTACCAGAATTCAAATCAATTACTGGTAATAAAGTGCCGTATGCGAGTGAGTTAAACAATGAAAAGCTTGCGAATTATATTTTCTATGAAGATGATTCTGTCGCAAAAAGCTGGATTACGAGAGGAGCTTCAGGATGGCGTTTAGATGTAGCCAATGAGGTGGATACGGAGTTTTGGCGTGAGTTTCGTAAAGAGTTGTTGAAAGGCGACTATGACCGTGGTCCAACGCTCAAAAACGGACAACAGCCGTTAATTCTCGGTGAAATTTGGGATGATGCATCAAAATACTTCCTTGGTGATCAATACGATTCGGTCATGAACTACCGTTTCCGCGGGGCTGTATTAGACTTTTTACGAAACGGTAAAGCAGAGGAAATTGATGCGCGATTAACAGCGATTCGTGAAGATTATCCAGAAGAAGCGTTTTATGCGCTCATGAACTTAATTGGTTCACACGATACAGCTCGCGCAGTCTTCTTGCTTGGAAACGGAACAGATTCATATGAGCGTGCCGAGCTTGATCCAAACTACAATGAACAACTCGGTAAAAAGCGATTAAAACTTGCGGCCATTTTGCAAATGGGCTACCCAGGTGCTCCAACCATTTATTACGGTGATGAAGCAGGTGTAACAGGCTCAAAAGATCCAGACGATCGTCGTACGTATCCGTGGGGAAGCGAAGACAAGGAGCTTATTGCGCATTATCAAAAAGTAGGTGCGATTCGCACAGAACATCAAGATGTATTAGCGAAAGGGACAATTGAGACAGTATATGCGAAAGGTGATGTATACGTCTTTGCTCGCCAATATAAAAACGATGTGGCACTTGTTGCGATGAACCGTGGCGATAGCGAACAAACGGTGGAACTTGATGTCGCTGCGTTCATTCCAAACGGAGTGAAACTTGTAGACGAACTACATGATTCATACGATGTAACCGTGGCGAATGGAAAAATGACGTTACGTGTTCCGGCGATGGACGGTCGGATGTTATTTGGAAAAGTAACTGTCGATCTTCCGAATAAAGTAACAAACGTGCAGGCGACAGAGGGAATCGGTCAAGTCGAGTTAACGTGGGAAGGCGATGCCCAAACGTACCGTATTTATCAATCGACATTAAAAGGTGCAGGTTATCAACTTGTCAAAGAAACGAATGAAAAAACTGTTGTGATTGACAATTTGAAAAACGGTACAGCATATTACTTTGCGATTACAGCTGTTGATGGAAATGGGAATGAGTCCGTGAAAGTAGAAACAAGTCGCGTTGTACCACATTATCCATTAACAGAAGAGAACGTTGCTTTACTTTCCGAAGTGAACGATGGCCTGCTCGATTTAGCTACGCCAATGACGGTGGAAGCAAAAGCGCAAATTGCTGATGTAACGAAACATGGGCTAGCTGATGGTATTCAAGCTGTTTTACAAGTGAAAAAACCGAATAGTGACAAGTGGGAAGACGTACAAGCAGTGTATGATCGTCAAGATGGTGAAGCAAACGTATTCCGTGCTTCTTTCACTCCGTTGCAAGCGGGAACGTATACGTATCGTTACGGATTTACGACAAATATGGGTAGTGATTGGGTGTACACAAGCGAAAAAACATTTACGCTCAACGCAAATACAGAAGATACACAAGCACCAGCAAAAGATGTTCAACTTGTTCAACCGGAAGTTGAATCGGGTCAAGTCAATTTATTATGGTCGTTCGTTGATCGTGATGACAATGATGCATATATGCTTGTGATTGAGCGTAACGGTCAAGTCATTCATACGACAACAACGATTAGTACATCATTTACAGATTATGATGTAGAAAACGGAAAAACATACACTTACGTCGTGAAATTGTATGACCGCGCTGGAAACTTCGTGGCATCAAACGCGGTGGAAATTACACCGAACATTGTCATGGTTGAAGTGACATTTAAAGTGAAAGCACCAAGCTATACACCGTTAGATACGCGTATTACAATTCCGAATAGCATCAATGGCTGGAACACAGGAGCATGGGAAATGACGCGCGGTGGAGCCGTAACGCCAGATTGGGAGTTTAAAACGGAGCTACAAGAAGGCGAAACGATTATTTATAAATACGTAAAAGGTAGCTCATGGGATCAAGAAGGGCTAGCTGATCATACACGTGACGATCAATCGGATGATGATGTTAGCTATTACGGATACGGTGCGATTGGCACAGATTTAAAAGTAACCGTGCACAATCAAGGCAATAACAAAATGGTCATTCAAGACTATATTTTACGTTGGATTGACATGCCTGTCGTTGTCGAAGATGTGAAAAAGGAAGGGGAACGCGTCACGATTAAAGGAAACGCGATTAAAGATGGCGTGTTAACGATTAATAAAGAACGAGTCACGATTCAAGACGACATGTCATTTACGTACACGTTCACACCAGCAGCCAATCAAAAAGAAGTGGCCATCCATATTGAACCGTCTGAACGAAGTAAGTCAGACATCTTTAAAAATGATGGTGGTGCCATTGCAAAAAATACGAAAAACTACGTACTAAATATTGAAACAAAACAATTGCGCGAAGGTGTGTTGCAAGAGGATACAACACCGGACAGCGGCACAACACCGGGCAGCGGCACAACGCCGGGCAGCGGCACAACACCAGGCAGCGGCACAACACCAGGTAATGGTACAACGCCAGGTAGCGGCACAACACCAGGAAGTGGCACAACACCAGGAAGTGGCACAACGCCAGGAAGTGGCACAACGCCAGGAAGTGGCACAACGCCAGGTAGCGGTACAACACCTGAAAAAGGTGCAGTGGTTGTTGAGCCGAAAGTGGAAGTGAAAGAGAGAGATGGAAAAGTTGTTGAAAAAGTTGCTACTGTTTCGTCGAACGATATCGCAACGATCGTCAATGAACTTTCAAATGAAAAGAAACAAGTCGTCATTTCCACAGGTTCACTCGTTAAAGATGTGGCAACAAAAGTAGACGTACCTGCGTCGTTGTTTGTTCAAGCAGCGAATAAGCAATCCGATGCGACGATTGTTAGTGCGAGTGAACAAGCGGTGTATAAATTGCCAGCAAAAGAAGTGAAGCAAGCAGTAGATCAAGTGGCTAAACAATTCAGAACGACGGTAGATCAAGTAAGCATTTCCGTCGAGATGAAAGTAAAAGATGTGCCACAATTACGGGTGAAAACGTTGTCTGATGCGGTACAGTTCCACGTTGTCGCAAAAGCAAATGGCAAGGAACAAGCCATTGATCGCTTTACTCAATATGTCGAGCGAGAGATTGCGCTCAAACAACCTGTTCAGCCAAATCGCGCGGTAGTTGTGCGCGTCAACGATGACGGGTCATTGACTCCAGTACCGACAACGTTTGTCGATCAAAAAGCGGTAGCGAAGTCGTTAACGAACTCGACGTATGTTGTTGTCGAAGGAGCAACGACGTTTGCGGATGTCGGTCAACATTGGGCGAAGCCGTATATTGATTCGTTGGCAGCAAAACAGCTCGTTCGCGGGGTAACAGAGACGGCGTACCGACCAAATGAGCCGATGACGCGTGCGCAATTTGCCGTATTGCTTGTGCGTGCGCTTGCGTTGCCGGGTGAAACATATGATGGACGATTTGCCGATGTGAAAGGAACAGAATGGTTTAACGAACATGGTGAACTTGCTGCGGCGGTGAAGTATGGTGTGATTCAAGGAAAGACACCAAGCACGTTTGCACCAAATGAGCCGATTACACGCGCGCAAGCAGCTGTCATGATCGAGCGTGCTCTTAACCTTTCGTTCGTCAACTTTGACGAGGCGGCAAAAGATCAAACGAAGAAACTAGCGGATTTCCGTGATGCGAGTCAATTGCCAGTATGGTCAAGACAAGCTATTGAAGCAATATATCAAGCAGGGATTGTACAAGGTCGCCCAGACGGTACATTTGATCCAGCAGGTCGAATGACACGTGCGGAGATGGCAAAGGTGTTAGCAGAGTTTTTAACAAAGGCGAAGTTGATGTAAGGCCTCCGAATAGGAGGTCTTACTTTTTTGTCGGAAAGTGTCGAAATTTTTCGTATACCAATAAAAAACCAAGAATATTATAATATTTTATGTATTTTATAGTTTTATAACTTTATTTTTCCATATGAGAAAGGAGAGAAACGAGTGAAGTGGAGAAAGCCTTTTAGTGTTATGACGACGACGGTGTTAATGGCGAGCATGTTTGCCGGAAGCGCATGGGCCGATTCGTCACCTAGTTCTAAAACATTGTCCGCCTCATCGTCTAGCAAATTTCAGCGGGAACTTGTGCAAAAGAAGCTTGAACGTCAATTAAAAAAGCTTCCACAAAAAGCAGAGTGGCAGGAAACAGACCACGTACGTGTTGTAGTGGAGGTGGAAGGAAAAACGCCGCTTCAATATGCAACGGAACAAGGAAAGTTGTATAAAGATTTGTCTGAGCAAACGCGTGAACAGCTGGAAAAACAAGCGGAGCAAAAACAAAAGGAAGCATTGCAACAAATTCAACAGTCTGGTGTTGACATTGATGTGGAGCAGTCGTTTACAACCGTTGTAAACGGGTTCAGTACGGAAGTGCAATACAAAGATATTGAAAAAATTCAAAGTTTGCCTTCAGTTAAGGCTGTGCATCTCGTAAATGCTTACAAACGCCCGCAACCGATGCCAAATATGAAAACAAGTCATCAATTTATCCAGTCGCAAGCAACATGGGCAGATGCACAGTTGCGTGGAGAAGGTACGGTCATCGCGATTATTGATACAGGCATCGACCCTGCCCATCAAGATATGAAATTGAGTGAACAAACAGATGAAGCATTAACAAAAGATGATGTAGAACAAATTGTTAGTGAACATAACCTCCCAGGAAAATACTTTACAGAAAAAGTTCCATACGGGTATAACTACTTCGACAAAACTGATGAAATTCGCGATCTCGGTCCGGATGCATCGATGCACGGTATGCATGTAGCTGGAACAGCGGCTGCAAATGGTCAAATTTCTGGTGTTGCTCCAGAAGCGCAAGTGTTAGCGATGAAAGTATTTAGCAACGACCCAATGTATGCATATACATATGACGATGTATATGTAGCAGCTATTGACGATGCGATCAAATTAGGTGCAGACGTCATTAATATGAGTTTAGGGAGCGCGGCGGCGTTTTATAACGAGCAAGATATGGCAAGCGAAGCGATTGCACGTGCAACAGAAAACGGAATTGTCGTGTCGGTATCAGCAGGTAACTCCGGACACTTTTCCTACGGATTTGGAAACCCGCTTGCTGAAAACCCTGATATTGGAACAGTTGGGGCTCCAGGATTAGCAGCGAATGCTCTTCAAGTTGCGGCGACAGGAAATGAAAAATATTTGTATGAGACGTTCGTAAACGCTGGTGATGTTCAAGTTGTAGGTTATGGAGCAGATAACTGGGTGCAAGCGTTTGGGGAAGAAGCAGTGGAACTCGTTTCCCTTGGCGGTGCATATGGTTTCGCAGAAGATTATGACGGAATTGACGTACGTGGAAAAGTCGTTCTCGTTCGGCGTGGTAAAATTTCTTTTTATGAGAAAACAATGAACGCAAAAGAGGCCGGAGCAATTGGAATTATTGTATATAACAACGGCAACCCGAACTTCTATAAAGATCAAGGCGGATGGGATCTCATCCCATTTATGAAAATTGAAACAGAAGATGGACAGACATTAGAGCAGCTTATTGACGACAACGGTGGTTCGCTTACTGTAAATTTTGAAATTAAAAATGAAATCGAAGACCCAGAAATGGGACGAATGACAGACTTCACGTCATGGGGAACAACGCCAAGTTTACAATTGAAACCAGAAATTTCTGCGCCAGGCGGAAACATTTATTCGACGCTACAAAATAATAAATATGGTTATATGAGCGGAACGTCAATGGCAGCGCCACATGTAGCCGGTGGTGCAGCGCTTGTCATGCAGCATTTGAAAGAGAAGTTTCCGAACATCAGTTCAAAAGAACGGGCGAAACTTGCGAAAATTTTACTGATGAATACCGCAAATATAATCACTGATCAAGAAGGCTATCCATTCTCCCCGCGTCGTCAAGGTGCAGGAATGATGCAAACGTATGCGGCAGTTACCACACCAGTATATGTCGTCAATACGACAACGGGCGAAGCAAAAGTGGAGCTTGGTGATTTTACTGAAAAGTCTTTTAAAATGACGTTTACCGCATACAACATGTCCAATGAAGATGTCACATATGATGTAAAAGCAAATGTGCTCACAGATTTAGTCGACGGAAAATATAATGCTTTAACTGCACGCCATATGGAAGGAGCGGTAATTACCCCGTCACAACAGAAAATTACTATTCCTGCGAATGGAAAAACACAGTTTTCGGTAAAAGTAGATTTATCAAATGCTAAAATACCGACAACTGACGGAGTGAAAGAGCTTCATGAAAACATTTTTGTAGAAGGATTTGTAGCTTTAAAGCATGATACGAAGCCGGATTTAACTATTCCATATGTCGGATTTTACGGTCATTGGGATGAGCCGAATATTTTAGACGGTATTGCTGATCTCGGAGAATCATCGTTTTACGGATGGTCGACGATGATGGACGAATACACGTGGTTCTTAATGCCGAACGAAGAAGGAAAGTACGCGTTTTCACCAAATGGTGACGGATTTATGGATGCCATCCAGCCACTTCCAACATTTTTACGTAATGCAAAAGAAGTGCAATACAATATTTTAAAAGGCGATAAACAGCTGCGTCGCATTAAGTCGGAAAACAATGTGCGGAAAAACTTCTTTGATGGGGGATATCAACCACCTTTCTCCTACATGGACGGCCGTCTATGGGATGGAACGGTGAAATTTCAAGTCGTTCCAGATGGAGAATATGCGTATGAACTGAAAGCAGTGATCGACTATCCAAATGCTCGTTGGCAGTCTAAGAAAATTCCGGTCATTGTTGACACAGTAGCACCAACACTTTCAGTCGAATACGATGAAGAAACAAATACGGTGTCATGGGAAGCGATTGAAAACGGTGCCGGCATTGCTGGTTATGATGTGTTTGTCAACGGCGAATCTATTACAGGTGAAACATTGTTATCAAAAGAAGAAACGAGCCTAGAGCTTCCAAAAGTGTACACGAATGCAGAAGTAACGGTGGCAGCCATTGACCACGCAGGAAATGTCAATTTTGCATCAACTGTTGTGGCAGATGATGAGGCGCCAATCATTTCATTATTCTCGCCAGAGCCACTTAGTGCGTACGGTTCAAGAGATGTGCATGTATTTGGCATGATTAGTGATGTGTCAAATGTCGATGTGACGGTGAACGGTCAAAAAGTAAATGTAAGCAATGATCCGATGATTGGAAAATATTTTTCGACAGTCGTTTCGTTTGGCAGCGACGGAGTGAAAGATATCCAAGTGACTGCAACGGATGAAAAAGGTCAATCGATCACCATTAACCGTACTGTTTTTGTTGACTCGACACCTGGACAAATCGAACTAGTAGAACGTATTCCAAAGTATGTTTCACATGACGTGGACAAGTTCAACTTACAAGTGAAGTTAAAAGATAACTATCGTCATATGCAGTTTTATGTCGATGACGATTTTGCCTATGGGGTAGATTTTGAAAGTCCTTTTGTCATGAAAGATTATGAACATACGTATACGCAAGAGTTACAGTTAGAGGAAGGGCTCAACACATTTGTGCTTACATTAAAAGATCTCGGTGGTCATGTGACACAAAAAGTTGTATCGATTTATCGTCTAGCAGAAGGAGAACAGCCACCAAAAGTAGAGATTACGGACACATATGTACAACCAAACCAATTTGTTAGCACAAACCGCCCAGCATGGTTAAGTGCGTATGCAAACGAAGAAGTGACGTGGAAAGTAAAAGTGAAAAATCCAATGGGCGAAGAGCAACAGCTTCCAGAACGAGTGGGAGAATATTATTCTTACTCTTATCAAGTGGCACAAGATGCGATGAATGGCACGTATACAGTGTTGTTTGAAGCGTACGATGCAGAAGGAAAGCTCGTTGATTCAAAAGTGAACACATTCGTCGTGTACAACTATGAAACATTAATTGAAGCTGTAAAAGTATTAAATGAAAACGGTGAGGAGCAAACATCGTTCAATCAGACGGGTTCTGCTTATGTGATGGCACGTGTACAAAACTTAGAATATGCATCAGTCAAACCGTTAGTGATTTTACAAGTGCTTGATGCAAACCGCCGAGTCGTTGGGCGTGCTTTCTTAACGATCGATCAGCTCGATCCACAACGAACGAACGGTCTAGGTATGCAGTTGCCGCTTTCATCCCTTGCGAAAGGCACGTATACAGTAGAAGCGTTCGTTTGGTCAGGATGGGATCAAAAAGCAATGGCTGAAGCGAACAAAGATCAAGTTCGATTCCAAGTAGAATAAAAGGAGGGGGCTTCCCCTCCTTACTAAAAGAGGAGGAATGTTATAGTGAGGAGAGCGTTGTATACGCTATTAGCAGTCTTACTTATTTTTTCATCTTTTGCTCCTTCTATTGTGGTACATGCGCAAGAAGAGAAGAAAACGATTCAAATTGAACTACCAGAAGGATATGAGGCGGTATGGGAGGCATATGGCTGGTTAGTCGGTTATAAAGAAGGAGATACTTATTATGCTTATTGGGAATGGCTAAGAGGTGAGCGAGATCAAGCGAACCTAGTAATTCCCGTTGACAAACTAAAACCAGATGTCACGTATGAATTAAGTTTCTCTATCAATATGAAAAATGAACAAAACGAGTATGCCGTATATGCAGACACAAGAAAATTGACATACGAACAATTAAAAGCATTGCTTGATGGTGAGACATTGTCTTTACCTACGGATCTCGTACCGATTCAAGTGACAGGTGAAGGTGCCCCAATTACCAAAAAAGCTTCAGCGGAGTATTACTTATCGATGAAGTCTGGTGATTTTACAGTTCATGCATATGACGCTAAAAGAAAAGTATTCGTTCGCCCACAAAAGATGACTGTGAGTTATCGAGGATTTGACGATGAAAATAATGGTTATGTTGTATACAAGCAATTCGAAGTAAATGGAGAACATCGTGTATTGTCATTTGAGGATGCGTTTCATGACGTTTCAAAGATTGAAATAGAGGGTGATAAAAAATTAACATCGTTTGCGTTCATGCGTGAAAAACAATCTAGTGTTGCATACGTTGATTTGAATGGGGAAGCTATTTCTCATGTGTATGTGACATCTGATCAATACAAGCATGCTGTTTTTAATGTAGTTGATAACGAGGGATATGTATACGAACTGTTACCTATTGATCTTAATTTTACAACATCTCGTACGCTATCCGTTGCCGGCCAACCGATATTAGAAAGTGCAGATGTATATTACTGGAAAGATAGTTTGAAAGGTACTTCTATTTCCTTGAAAACTGATTTGCGTCAAGGTGACTTTAAGTTAAGGAGCATTCGACAGAAAACGGATGGTGTGTATAAGAATATTGAACCATCGATTCGTATTGTCAATGAACAATGGCAAGAAATCGAGTTTGAGAAAGAGTATGCTGTGGTCGATTATGCCCATCTCCGAGTACCTAACTTGCCAAATGGCACATATGTAGTATATTACGACCTCACACTTTCAGATGGAAACAATATATACTGGAAAAAGAAGTTTACGATATCGGATGGAACGACACAACCTGTTCCAGAAAAAGAAGTTCATATTCAAACAGACCAAGCTATTTACTCGCCAAATAGTGAAGTGAAGTTTAACGGTTACGTACGTAAAAAAGGCCAAGCTGGTTACGGAATGAAACCGACATTAAAAGTGACATCGCCGACAGGAGACGTTGTCTATACGTACCAATGGAACGATGCAGATATTCAAACAGATGGTTCGATTTCAACGTCGTTTACATTGAATCAAGCAGTTACAGGCGTATATCAAGTTGAGTTGGCGACAGGAACAGGTGAAAGAGCATATACGTCGTTTACTGTTTCTGAAAATACCGTACCAGTCATTGTTTCGCCACAAGACGGCTCGTTTGTTCGAGGGGATGACAATAAAATTCACATTTATGGATATGCGAAGGCGAATGTCGATTTAACTGTACAAGCAAAACAAGGAGAAGAAGTAATTGCATCTGCAAAAACCAAATCAGATTCAACAGGTCGTTTCTCTACCGAGTTAAAGCTTGAGGATGGAACGTATTCATTAATCGCATCAGATGGTGAACACTCATCTAAACCTGTAACAATTACAGTCGATACAACGCCACCTGCTAAGCCTGAAGTGACGATCAAAGAGGAGAACAATGAACTCGTTATTCGTTGGAATGAAGATAGCGATGTTGCTTACTACAATATTTTACTTCAAGTGAATGGTGGAGAGTGGCAACAACTCAAATCAGGCTTAAATGGCCAAGAATATCGTTACTCACCATTGTTCCCAAATACGACATATCGTTTTAAAGTTGTTGCAGTGGACCAAATAGGGAATAGTAGTGAAGCGATGGCAGAATGGAAAACAGAAGAATTTGCAGCAACGACATTGAAAGTTCATACGGACCAAGGGTACTTAAAATTGGATACAAACATCGACATTGAATTATATGGCTCATATAAAGAAGGTTATAAAGCGACGGCGGTCGTATATTATGACGGGAAGCAAAAAGAAATCAGCTTGCCGTACGATACGGAGCGTAAAGCATACATTGGGGCGTTCCCGATTGAACAAGGCATGAAGCTAGTTGATCAAGCTGTTGCGTTTATTACAAATGAAAAAGGACAAAAAACGAACGAACTGATCGAAAACATTGGAAAGTATGTAGGTGCAACAGTTGAAGGAACAGTACGTGCTAATGGCGAGCCGTTAACAAAAGGAAAAGTACAAATTGGGGCATATACAGCACCTATCCAATCCGATGGCAAGTTTAAGCTAGAAGGACTGCCAGAAGGGTTTTACAGTATTGATGTTTATGATGGGCAAGAGTGGAATTACTCTGTCTCGACTATTCAATTACACTATGGACAAAAAGAACAAGTCACGCTCAACTTACCACAAGAAGTGCGCATTCATTTTGTTGATCAAAATGGACAGGCAGTAACTGATCGTTTATACGTAGAGATGTACAACGATCGTGCATGGTTTAGTGGATATATTAATCAAAAAGGGCAGTTCGTTTCTTGGGATGATCGTGCATTAAAACGTGTACCGGCTGGAGAGTATAAATTGATCGTGTACGGAAACGGTTTATATGAAACGTTGAAAACAAAAGTTACGATTGATCCAGAGCACAATTATGTAAAAGAGCCAATTAAATTCACATTAAACAAAAAAGACATCGAGGTCGTTGATGTCAAGCTAACGTTCAAAGATAAAGATGGAAATGTTATTACGGAACCAAATGCATATTTTTATTTATACCAATATGACGTATACCGCACATCGAATTACGAGCTTGGTTTTTACCATTCAACATATCCAGTTGAATACAACGAAGATGGCAGTGTAACGATTCCAAACGTCGTTGTTGCAGATGGTTATTTATTATATACAAGTGTACCTGGATATATCACGAAAGAACAAAAAGTAGACATTACAAAAGATCATTATGATGTAGTTATCACACTCGATAAAGGATTGACAGTGACAGGAAAAGTTGCTGATTACGACGAAATGACAAATGTGTGGATGTATGCATATACGGGCAGTAGCTATGGCTACGTATCATTTGCAGAGGATGGTACATTTACAATTAAAGGATTAAGCGCAAATGAAGAAATCACATATGTCGTCTCAGCAACCGATTATGTCGAAAAGAGAGAGACTGTTTCTGGGGCAAGTGAAGGTGAAACGCTCGATCTCGGTACGATCACGTTAGAGAAAGCAAAATACATTGATGGACGTGTGTACGAAGGAAGTAAGCCACTCAAACATGTGTACGTATACGTATATGATAAAGATGGACAATATGCGGGTTGGGCGCGTACCGATAAAGATGGCTATTTTAAAGTTCGCGGCTTACAACCAGGTATGTACAAACTTGAAGCATGGTATAACGGAAAAACGCTTGAGCAAGAAGTTGATATTCAAAAAGAATCACAGACGGTCACGCTTACATTTACAAAAGGAACAGGAAGTTTTGTAGGTGAAGGAAATCGCTTCGTTGCGTCTGTTGACACGGTCGTACCAGGCAAAACAATTGACTATAAGCTAACATATCGGAATAACGGTACTGTAGATGAAGAAAACGTTCCTGTCGCACTTACTTTGCCGAATCATGTGGAGCTTGTCAACAATTCGCTCGTTGTCAATGGTCAACAAGCTGCATTAACGAACGGTAAAGTGACTATTCCTAAAGTAAAAGCTGGCGAATCCGGAACGATCGCCTTCCAAGTAAAAGTCAAAGAAACGGCGGATGATTTTGTACGTGTTGTGGCGAAAGTCGGAAATGGAGATGATTTGTCCGCAACAACAAACGTATTATTTGTAACGATGCAGGCCCCATCACAAACGGCAGAGAAACAAATAAAAGTATACGGAAAAGCAAAACCAAACGCAGTTGTTGAAGTATATGCTGACGGAAAAAAATTAACCGAAACGAGAGTGGAAGGTCGTTGGTGGTTTGCGACTGTCAACTTGCCAGTCACAAAAGAAAAAGAAACGTTCGGACTGTATGCTATTGTAAAAGAGAACGGTCAGCAGCACATGTCAGACGTTTCTACTGTTCAATATGATGCCTCTGTCCCAAAAGTGGAGAAAGTCGAAGTGTTTGCTGGATGGAATGGAACGGTATCAATCAATCCATATACGGGTGTTGCTTCATTTGCGATTGTTGAAAAAACACCGCTCGATACGAAAGTTGTATTTAGTGACGAAGTCGATGAAGCGTGGATTGAGTTTTTAGGCGAACAGTATAAAATGGAAAAACAAAGTGACGGCAAAACGTTCACATTCGATGGCTCAAGATTAGGCTCTTGGAGCTCGTACGGTGAACAAATGTTACAGCTCATTTTCAAAGCGAAAGGGCAAGAAATTCGTCTTCCGCTCATGCAAATTATTGTGCTTATTGACCCGTCAGGTTATGTGTTCGAAGGTAGCATGGAGAACCGTTTAGAAGGTGTCACAGCGGAAGTCCAGCAGCTACAAGGTGATGAGTGGGTGAAATGGAACGCAGAGTTTTACGGGCAAGTGAATCCGCAAGTAACCGATGAAGAAGGTCGATACGGTTGGGATGTAATCGAAGGGAAATGGCGCGTCGTTTTCTCAAAAGAAGGTTATGAAACGTATACGTCGCGCATTGTGAACGTTCCACCAGCGGAAACACAATTGAATGTGCCACTTGTCCGTCAAAGTAATCCGCGCGTAGAAGCAGCAACGCCTGCAACAAATGCGGAAAACGTAGATACGAACGCAAGTGTACAAATCACATTTGATCGACTAATGGACAAAGCATCCATTGAACAAGGTGTTGCGGTGTACGAGGTGAAAAACGGACAAAAAACAAAAGTAACTGGTACATTTACGTACGATCGTATTTATAACGGTTACAAGTCTGACGAAAGTAAAAAGGATGCGAGCTCACTTGATGGCAAGGGAGAAAGCGGTTGGTTTGTTGAAGATACAACGAAAAAACTCGTTCAATCATTTACATTTAAACCAAACGCGCCACTTAAACATGGTACAACGTACGAAGTTGTCATTGGCTCGCAAGTAACAGACTATGCGGGTAAGGCGATGACAGATTATACGTACACGTTTGTAACAAAACAACAACCGGCTAGTTCGGCACCAGGAGGATCTTCAGGATCAACAACAAGTCCAGCTCCAGTTCCTGCGCCAACACCATCTCCAACGACAGGTGTTGGTAAAGAAGTGATTGTAAATGGTGAAAAGACGGTCGAATTATCTACAGAGCGCGTGTTGGAAATGGCGAAAAACGTCGCTACAGTAAACATTGCGGTTGAGCGTAAACAAGGCGAACAAAACGTTCATACGTTTAGCGTACAAGTGCCGAAACAGTTAGCTGAGGCATTATTGGCTAACGGAAAATCGATGTCGGTTGAGATGAACGGGGTCAACATTGCTTTATCTAAAGAAGTGTTGAAATCATTTACGAAAGCTGACGTCAAACTATCTGTGAACGTCAGAGAGGCGAAACAAGAGACAGAAGGCAAAGTGCTTGCCCCTGTATACGAATTGTCTGCGAAAACAGTCGATGGCCAACACGTAGTAAGTGAAAAGCCTGTCACCGTTGCATTTTACGCGACTTCTGCGCCTGTCGATGCTCGAAAAGCAGCTGTATATCGTCTCAACGGTCAGTCTTATGAATACGTTGGCGGTGTGTACGATCAGTCGAAAAAACAATTTGTCGTTTCAATCGATGCGTTCGGCACATTTGTGGTTGTAGAACAAAATAAAACATTTAACGATGTAACGAGCCGATTAGCTTGGGCGAAAGAAGAAATTGAAGTACTTGCATCACGTACCATCATTCAAGGGATGACAAAAGATCGTTTTGCACCGAACGAATCGATTACACGGGCTCAATTTGCTGTATTGCTTGCACGGGCATTGAAGTTACCTGTTTCTTCATACAGCGGTGTATTTGTAGATGTGCCAGCAACACTTTCTTGGGCAGCACCATACATTGAAGCTGCATATCGCGCAGGAATCGTTCAAGGAAGCAACGATCTCTTTAAACCGGATGCAGCGATTACTCGCGAACAAATGGCAGCGATGCTTGTACGTGCTCTGGCGTACAAAAATGAAAATATAAAAGGCAATGGATCAATTTCGTTTGCTGATGAGTCGGAAATTGCACCATATGCTCGTGAACATGTACGTCTAGCATCGTCATTGCAGTTAATTCGTGGCACGGTTGTCAACGGCAAACTTGTATTTAAGCCAAAAGCGAATGCTACGCGTGCAGAATCAGCCGTTATGTTGTATCGCCTACTTCAACAAATAGCAGAATTTTGATGAACAAAGAATGGCTTCTGTCAAATAGACAGCAAGCCATTCTTCTATGCTGTATAAAAGGAGGATTATGGATGAAAAAAGGAATCGCAATGTTGCTATGCTTGTTGCTTATCTTTTCCTCGTTTCCAGCTTGGGCAGCGGGAGTTACTGTATCAACAGATAAGTCTGCTTATGTACGAGGAGAAAAGGTGAATATTTTTGGCAATGTGCAAGGAAAAGGAACAAAACCAACATTGACAGTAAGAGGGCCTAATCAATCAATTGAGTATACTTATCAATGGAATGATCAGGAAATTAGTGCGGATGGTGCTGTACAGACGTTTTTTACACTAAAAGACAACGCAGCCTATGGTACATATACGGTCATTTTAAAAGCAAGTAGTGGAGAGGCAACAACAACATTTGTTGTTGAAGAACCGAAAAAAGAAAAAGTGGTCGAACTTACTGCGGAATTGAATTCTTCTTATGTAGAAGGGGATACAGTGACTGTTTTCGGAACAATAAAGGAAGATGGAAAAGCATTAAGTACGAGTGTACAAGTGACATGGATGAAAAACGGAACGACGTTAAGACAAGAAAGTGTTTTTTCAAATAATAATGGACAATACACTCATACATTTCGTGTCATTGAAACCGGTTCTTATATTGTTAAAGTGGAGGCTCTAGGAAAAACAGTCGAAAAAAGCTTTACTGTTTCCGCAGCCCCAACACCGACGCCTAGTCCGGCGCCATCGCCAAGTCCGAATCCAATGCCAACACCGACGCCAAAACCGTCACCTCAACCTACTCCATCAAAAGGAGAGAATGTGGATGAGGCGGTACGTCAGCAGTTGCAGTCATCGATGTCAACTGTGACGGTTCAAGTAGAGAAGCAAGCAACTGTTTCTGCAGCAACAGTCGGTGAAATCGTAAAAGCGAATAAACCGTTAGCTGTTCAAACAAGTGGTGCAACAGTAGCGATTTTACCGGCTACGTTGCAGTCGTTTGACGCCCGTTCGAGTGTAACGGTTACAGTTATCCCTGTGCAAAAAAGTGAAGCGTACCGAGCATACGACTTCTCTATTCAAGTAGATGGAAAAAAATATGATCGCTTATTTCAGCAGCCGATTGAAATTCGCATGAATGTTGGTAAACAAGTAAAAAATGTTGATTATACAGCAGCGTATTATTGGAATGAAGAGACGAAGCAGTGGGAGTATGTTGGTGGGACATTGAAAGGAGAAGAATGGATTGCTTCTGTATCTCACTTCTCCACATATGCAGTCATCGAGCAATTTAAAACGTTTGCTGATGTGAAAACGCATTGGGCGAAAATGTATATTGAATCATTAGCATCGCGTATGGTTCTTAAGGGAATGAAAGAAAATGAATTTGTTCCGAACGGAAGTGTAACGCGTGCGGAATTTGCTGTATTATTGGCAAGGGCGTTGCATTTGCCAAAGACGACATATAAAGGCACATTTACGGATGTAAACGAAAAGTTGAGATGGGCTGTTACTGAAATTGAGGCAGCCAGTGCAGCTGGCATTATTCAAGGAAATGGGGGACGCTTTGACCCACACGCTCCTATTACGCGTGAGCAAATGGCAACGATGATTGTACGTGCAATTCAATACAAAAATGAACAAGTGTTAGAAAGAGCAAAAGAAAGAAATGTGTCATTTACCGATGCTTCCACAATCGCGCCGTACGCTCGTGAAGATGTGCAGTTGGCTGCGAAACTACAAATTATTGATGGGAAAATGCAAAATGGTCAACGAGTTTTCGAGCCAAAAGGGAAGGCAACGCGCGCGCAAGCAGCAAAAATGTTATATGAAATGCTTCGATTGCTGAACGAATAAAAGGATGTCCATCGCGGACATCCTTTTATTTTCTCACCGTCGAAATTTCAATCCCAAGCGGCAAGGCAGCTCCGCCTGCATGCATGAATTCAAGCACGAGAACGTCTTGAGGAGAAAAAACGGTATAATCGATATAGGCTGATTGAGTAATCGGTCGAAGTGGTGGAATTAAATGAACGACACCGTTTATTTTCACTCCTCCACAATACGCGCCGCCGCGTCCGCTAAAGCGTAGGCGAATCGTCTTTGGTTCTCCGCTCTCATTTTGAATGGGGATCGATACGCGATATGTTAAGCCGTAATGTCCCGGGTTGTGCACTGTTTGTGCCGGATCGCTTAACGCATTTGCAACCGAGAGTAGATGATCCGTTCTTCCGTTTGAGATGCTGTAGGCGACGGCTGGGCTGTCAGTTGTATATGCAGGCAACGTCGCTTCTAATGTTGAACCTTTCCATACACCGCGCGGATGGGTTGCATATGAGTCAAGCGGTGCAAGCGTAGGTGAAACGGTTGAAAAGTTAGCTGAAGAACTCGTTACGATCGTTCGTATGCGATAGTTAGTCATTGCGCCTTCTTGTTGAACGGTAAAGTCGTATAAAAAGCCGAGCAGTTGATTGTTTGCGACGTCAAATGATTGAATGACAGCGCTTGTTCCGGCTTTCACTTTTATTGTTGGGACGGCTGTGAGCGATTGGCGCAATATCGCCTCCGCAATCGGCAAGCCGACATCGTAATGTCCCCAACTGTTCGGGCTTGTTCGATACGCTCCCTTTCCGCTTGTAACGACAAGGTCGTTAGATGAAGAGAGGTTATCGATCACAATGGCAACGGATGCTTGTTGACCTAACATATTGGCGTGCCAACCGAATACACGATGATCGACTGTTTGTTGTCGCTCGCGAACGTCATCTAGCGCTAACGTTGCTTGGCGATTTGGCACTGACTCCGTTGTAAGTAGTTCGGGATTGTCGCTAATGAGTAAACGCCGTTCGTCAGCAACGGTCGGTGTATGAATATGTTGCGGTACAGTAATCGCTGTTTCTTCGGTAAGTAACATAGGGCTTCGAAACGTCGTTCGCGGAATCGTGAAAAACATATTTGTTCCGCTCGTCGACATTTGTGCCCCAAATATGCTCATAACCCAAGAAGCGGACACGTACCACTCATCGTTTACACGAATAGGTGCGAGCGGGGTGATCATTTCATGGTTATCGACGATCACCTCTCTTTTTCCAGCAGCAATCATCATTTGTCCACGTGACAAGCGAACCGTCATCATTTCATCTGTTTCGACCCAATCGACATTTACATCAATGGCAGTTAATAGCTGTTTCAACGGGATGTATGTATAGACGCCGTCGGTCATCGCGTGGCTCTCGATTTTTGTTTGATTGACATATACAGAAAAAGCGCTTCGTTGCAACGCATTCCATGACATACGCACTTCTTTCCCCGTCCATTGAACGTTAGCATCTAGCGCTTCCGACACAAATCGAACGGGTACAAACGTGCGCCCTTGATGAACGATCGGGGGGACATCAAGTGTTACGGATTGGCCGTTGATTGTTGCGATCGTTGACTGCACTTGAAGAATGATCGTCTTTTTATTTTTTTGTACGGTTACTAATTTTGTTGTTGCATCCCAATGTACGTGCGCTCCTGTCGATTGAGCGATAGCTCGAAATGGGACGAGAATGCGGTTTTGTACCATAATGGGTGGCACGTCTGCTTGTAACGCTTTTCCGTTTGCTATAATCGGGATATGAACAGGTCGAACGCTTGTTGCTTGGGCATCCGTTGTCATACACGACAAGCTAAGAAGCGCAATGACTGCATATCCGATGATTTTGTTTAACAACATATTCACTCCTTCCTAATTCCTAACACATTATACCATATTTATCTCTTTTGTCACCCATATTACAAAATGGAATAAAAAAGACGTCCTACCATGACGGTTAGGACGCCCTTCGTTTATTGATTCACGACTGTTATTCTTCCTTCAACAGTTGGGATCGGCTTATTTGATTGCAAGTAGTTCATGACAACGGTGCTTAGCAATTCGCCGCTATCGAATTCCATTGTGCTCGATTTGAACATGTCATAGCCGTCGCCGCCTTTTGCGATAAAGTCGTTTGTAGCAACGGTGTACATTTTCGTTTCATCAAGCGGTTGTCCGTTAATTTTTACAGATGTCACACGTGCTCCTGCTTGTTTTGTCGCATCGAATGTAAACTGAATGCCGGAGACGTGCGGGAAGCCGCCGTTTTGTTCTGGGTACAGGCGAACACCATGTTCAAGCGCTTTTTTCAAATCGGCGCCGCTCATTGACACTTTGACAAGTGTGTTTGCAAACGGCAACGTTGTTAAAATGTGATTACGCGTCACATCGCCTTTCGGAATGGAAGCGCGAATACCTCCGCCGTTCGTTAGAGCGACATCCGTTTGAAGAGCTTGGCGCATTGCATCAGCGACGAGGTTGCCAAGGTTTGTCTCTTTCGTGCGCACGTTTGCACGCTCTCCGTCTAACTGGACATCAATCGTAGCGATCACTTGTTGCAGCGTTGCATCTGTGCTGTTTTTATGTGCATCGACGATGGCTTGAACGGACGCATCTGCTTGCTTTGTTGCGCTATCGCGATACAAGAAGCCGTTTACGCCAATAAGCTTGCCTTTGTAGAATAGTAAATTCGTTTGTCCGAGCGCTTTTCCGTATTCGAATGCTTGGGCAACGTAAGCGTATTTAAATTTTTTCGGCGCTTCGATCGTGTCGTGGCTATGACCGCCAAGAATGACGTCTACACCAGCTACGTTGTTTGCGATGTTTTCGTCCGTTTGTAAACCAGCGTGAGAAAGAACGACAATATGATCAACTTTTCCTTTTAATTCGTTTACAACCTTTTTAAGTGTTGTCTCTTCATCAGCAAACGTAATGCCAACGATGCCAGCTGGATTTGTTTTTACTGCCGTATCTGTCGCAGTTACCCCAACAAGCGCGACTTTTTTATTGCCGACTTGTTTAATTGTATAAGCAGGTAAAAACGGTTGACCATTTTTGTAAATATTTCCGCTTACAATTGGAAATTGAGCAGCTTGTTTTAATTCAAGTAAACGATCTTGCCCGTAGTTGAAATCGTGGTTACCTGGCACCATCGCATCATACTTCATCGCATTCATCAGTTCGACGACGGCTTGTCCGCTGTTTAGATTGACGTACGTCGTGCCGTGGAACGTGTCGCCTAAGTCGACAAGGAGCGTCTGTTTATTTTTTTGACGCATCTCTTGGGCGATTTTTGCGATTTTAGCAAAGCCCATTTCACCATTTTGTGCGTTGGCAATGATGCGCCCGTGTGTATCGTTCGTATGGATGAATGTAATCTTCTCAATGTTCGTATCGTACCGTTTCAATATCGTTTTAGCTTGTTCGACTGTTAGCCATTCTTGCGGACGAATCGTTTGATCGCTATAGCCTTGAAGCAATCCGAGATGAATCGCGGCAGCCATTGGCTGTTGCCCCCACGGTTTAATGCTCGTTCCGTCTTTATACAACTTAAATATGTTTGTTGCATAGTGATGGCGAAGCTGTAAGGAACGAATGAGAAAAACATACGCTTGTTCGCGCGTTAATTTCTCATTTGGTGCGAAAGTGGTTTCTGTCTTTCCATTTGCGATACCTAATCGAATAGCTGCTTCGACATAAGGTGCAAGTTGCGGATCAACGTCTGTAAAAGGAAGCTCTTTTCCTTCACTTTTGACGTCTACGCCAAGTGTTGTGATGAGTTGCTGTACAAATTCCCCGCGCGTGATGTGCTCGCTCGCTTGCGATGCTTGCGGATGGAGCGCGAAAGCTACCGCTAGCATACAGACGAGCATGAGCCATTTTTTTGCTTGCTTCATCTTTCTTCCTCCCCTAGTTCATTATGATTCTATTAAATGATAACAAAACGATATGTATGTTTTGCTATGAAAATGTAAAAAAAATATTTTTTTGTTTAAATTGTATGTCATTCCAATATCGTCACGATTTTTGTCTATTCATGTCGTTTTTTGCGCGATACAATGGAAACAGGAGGAGGGATGGTGTGAAAAAGTGGTTTTGGTTATGTATCGTTTGCTTTTTATTTTCTGCCCGTGTGCAAGCTAGTGAGAAAGAAGAATGGATTATTCAAGTTCGCAACGAGTCAGACATGAAATATATCAATGCCGATGTGCTAGATGTGATAGGAACGTTTGCGAAGGTGGCGCTGACAGAAGAAGAGCGTGAACACGTCTCTCGCCTACCGTTTGTTGTTCGAATAGAAAAAAACGATCGCAAACGTGCCGCGACCAATGATCCGTTGTTCGTTGAACAATGGTCGCTTCCTGTCATTCGTTGGACATTTCCCTCTCTCACTTCGACAAATCATTTCATCGGCAAGCTGGTGAATGTTGACGGACAGATGGAGATATATCGCGGCGAAGAAGTCAATGGTGAACATATCGTGTTTACAATGGGGGAGGAGCGTGTGACGCGAATATCTGTGACGCTCGATCATGTGGAAGGGCCGTGGCGGTTAGAAGTGAAAGATAGTAATGGGGAGATATTAGGGGAAAACGAAGGAGACCTTCAACGATTGGATGCGCTTATCCCTCGCTTCTCGCCAACGATTCATTTGCATGTGATCGCATCCGATTGGCAACAGGCGCCGCGCATCATACAAATGAAGGCGGTCAATCACGTCGTTGTCGCTGTCGTTGATTCAGGCATTGTACTTCATGAAGATTTTGACGATCACATCCTATATAGTTTAAGCGTCGATTATGCAGAGAAAAAACGTTACGCGGAAGATACGTTCGGTCACGGAACGCATGTAACAGGCATTTTAGCTGCGGTAGGGAATAATGGGAAAGGAATTGCAGGGCTTCTTGGAGATGCTCCGATTGATGTTTTGCCAGTTAAAGTGTTAGATCGCTACGGCGTAGGCGGTGATTTTGAAATCGCGAAAGGGGTAAAATATGCGCTCGATCACGGTGCTTCTGTCATTAATTTAAGTCTAGCTGGCCAAGGTGAGACGGAAGTGCTCCGCTCGGTCATTGCAGAAGCGGTGAAAAAAGGTGTGCATGTCGTTGCGGCAGCTGGCAATAGCCATATGGCAACAACAAACGTTTACCCTGCTAGCTATCCAGGGGTCATTACTGTAGCAGCGACTAATCGTCAACAAGCTCCTCTTTCTATTTCAAACTACGGTTGGGAGGTAGATGTTAGCGCTCCAGGAGATTTTTTATGGAGCACTTATATATCTGGCTATCGTACGATGCGCGGCACGTCGATGGCAGCGCCGCACGTGTCTGCTCTGTTGGCTGTATTGCGTGCGACATACCCGGAAGAAAATGCGCTTCAACTGCGCAAACGTTTATGGAAAACAGCAAAAGATGTGCATTGGCGAGGATATGATATATATACAGGATATGGAATTATTCGATGGCAAGAGGCGATCGCTTCATCGGCCCCGTCGGGTATCGACTGGCTCAATGTGCAACCGGGGCAGCCGCTAAAAAGGAATGAGACGTATGTACTCGGCGTTTCTCCGCAGTTTATTGGCATGAACGGTCATATGTTTGTGAACGGAAAGCTCGTGCACTCGTTTCTTATAGATGAGGAAATGATGTCATTTCGCTTGTTTGATCTGGCGCAACAACAAAGCGATATTGCGGTCGTGATAACGGACGATCAAAAGCGGGTTGTCGCCTCTGACGTTCGCCTCGTCCCAATTCGTATGATATCGTTTTCCGATGTGAACAAAACGCATTGGGCGTATGATGCGATTACACAAGCAAAGCAACGAGGAATGATACGCGGATATCCGGACGGTACTTTTCGTCCACATGTCCCTCTCACTCGTCGGCAAAGTATCGTTATGCTTTATCGCTTGCTTAGTTGGGAGGCGCCGTCTGTATTACGCTCTCCTTTTGTTGATGTGCCGCTTACCTCAACAGATGCGCTAGCGGTCGTGACAGCTGCAGAAAAAGGAGTAGTAAAAGGAAGTGGGGGGCGCGCACGTTTAGATGAACCGTTGACGCGAGGACAGCTTGCCCTATTGCTTACGCGTGCGTTGCAGCTTGATAATGAGCCGGTTCGTTCTGTTTATCCATTTCAAGATGTGACGCAACGAGATGTGTGGATCTCCGTGCAATTGTTAGCGGAACGGGGATTCATTGCAAAACATGCCTTTTTCCGTCCGAATGATCCGATCACGAGAGCGGAAATGTGTGCCATACTTATCCGCGCCGTTGAACTAATTCGACAAAAATCGACAAAATCAGCATAAAAAAAGCCCCGCCACTTCCAGTTGGCGGGGAGGCTGACTTAGCAACCAAAACCTTATCGCATAAGTAAGTATAGCCGTTTTTTTTAAAAAAATCACTACAAAAATAATAACTTTGTTGTATAATTTTGTCGCTTCATGTCGTTATTTGTCGAAAAAGATCGACACGTTTGTCGAAAAGAAAATATGCTTAATCGGGTATGGAAAAGGTTAGGATTGTTTGTTATGCTTAATGGTAGAAAAATGTCGAAAGGGAGAAGATCATGCTGGGGAAACGTCACGTATACTGTCTTTTCATCGTTTTTCTTGCTTTTTTTTCTGTCGTGCCATATAGTTGGGCAAATACGGAAACGAAGCAAGAAGGACGATTTGTCGATGTTGGGGACGGTCATTGGGCAAAAAATGAAATTGATTTTTTAGCAAATGCGCAAATTATTAACGGTTATCAAGTTGGGCAAACATCGGAGTTTCGTCCAGCACAATCGGTCACGCGGGCAGAAGCGGCGAAAATGATCGTTAGCGCTCTTGGCCAAACGGAGTGGAAAGAAGGAACGGTACCGTTTCAAGATATTCCTCCAAATCATTGGGCGCGCGGCTGGATTGCACGCGCGGTGCAAATGGGCATTATGGGCGGAGACGGGACGGCGAATTTTCGTCCGAATGAAGGATTGTCTCGTGCAGAAATGAGCATCGTGTTAGTTAATGCTTTTTCTTTGCCGAGCAAAGGGGCTGCTGTTGAATCTGCTACGGTGTTTAAAGACACAGCAGGACATTGGGCGTTAGCGCATATGAATCGTTTATATTACCACGGCATCGCGAACGGACGGGACGGTCAATTTTTCCCGAAAGATGCCATTTCACGCGCAGAATTTGCTACGTTGTTAGCGCGGACGATTAACGATCAATTCCGCTTGCCGCTACCGGATTTAATTGAGCAAGGAAAAACGAACATTCAAGGTGTAGTGACGACTGCAACGCTCAACGTCCGACAAACGCCGTCTGCGACAGGAACGCTTGTCGGAACTTTGAGAAAAGGACAAGTTGTCGATGTGTACGATATAAACGGCTATTGGGCAAAAATTGCTTATAATGGTCAATTTGCTTACGTGCATAAAACGTATGTAAAATTGCGAAATGTAGCAGGTTCTCCGGTAAAAGGGCGCATTATCGTTGTCGATGCAGGGCATGGTGGAAAAGATCCCGGCGCATTGAGCGGGGGAGCGAACGAAAAAACAATTGTGCTTGAAGTGGCGAAATTGTTAAAGGAAAAGCTTGAAAAAGCGGGAGCAACGGTCGTTATGACGCGTGAAACAGACGTGTATCTAACGTTACAAGATCGCGTCAACATTGCGAAAAACAACTATGCGGAGATGTTTGTCAGCATTCATACGAATGCAGCGACGAACACGAGCGCAAAAGGGGCGGAAGTATATTACGATTCATCGACAAATCCGAACGGTGAAGAAAGTAAAAAGTTAGCGCAATATATTCAAGAAGAAATTGTCCGCATGGCAAATATGGTCGATCGCGGAGTGAAAAATAGCGGGCTATACGTTTTACGCAACAACACGGTGACAAGTGTGCTCGTGGAGCTAGGATTTATTTCAAATGCTGAAGACCGTGCCAAATTGACATCGGCTGAATACCAAAACATATACGCAGAAGCGATTTATCAAGGAATTGTGAAATACTATACGTCACAATAACGGAGGGAATGTTTTGAAAAGATGGATTGTTTTCATTAGTTTACTTTTCCTTGCGGCATGCGAGCAAGAGTATGCTGGAGCAAGTGAAGAGCAAGAAATTGCGACAGCGCCGTGGACGGAGCAGCAGTTAGCGGACACAAATAGCCGTATGAATCAAATCGATGACAAAATGAAACAATTGGAGCAGGAGTTAGCTAAAATAAAAGTAGCTGCCGATTCTCCGCAAGTGTTTAAAGACGTACCGATCGGCCATTGGGCGTATGTTCCTGTTGTTCGTTTATATCGCCAAAATATTGTTGGCGGTGTTGGAAACGGCTTGTTTGCCCCAGATCAAGTGATTACGCGTGCGCAAGCTGCCGCGATGCTCGTTCGAGCGTTTCAACTGCCATTATCAACAAAACCGTCTATTTTTACGGATGTGCCAAACACTCATCCGTTTGCGCGTGAAATTATGACTGCATACGAGGCGGGCTTTGTCGGCGGATATCCAAACAATCGATTTGCTCCGCAAGAGTCGATGAAGCGGCAACATATGGCGATGATTATTCAACGGGCTTTTCGCCTGCAAGCAACATCCGCGCCGTATGCAGGATATAAAGATGTGAACGAAAGAACGCAAGGAGCGTTAGAAATTCGCATCATTTCCCAACATGGTATCGCACAAGGAAGCAACGGCTACTTTTTCCCAGAACAACCAACGACCCGTGCCCATTTTGCGACATTTATGGATCGGGCGCTGCAAATCAAATAGGCTGTGCACACGCACAGCCTATTTGATTTTTTTCACTTCAATCCCTTTATAATAATATTTCAAAATTTGGTCGTATGTGAACCCTTTTTCAGCCATAGATCGCGCGCCCCATTGACTCATGCCGAGGCGATGCCCCCAACCACTTCCTGTAAATGTAAATTCCGTTGGAGCGGTTGGGTAATATATCGTTTCATTTGGTGTACGAATGGAGGCGTTTCCGACTGTAATAAGTGTTTGCCCGCTATTTGTTTGAATAGCATACCCGGCAAGATGGTCGAGCATTTGTTCTGAGTCGTCTGCCCGTTTGACTTTGACGTTTGCATTTCCTTTTACATCAAAGGCAATACTTTTTAAGGAGACGCCGAAAAACGAACGGAACGCATCAGGCGACGAAACGAATGAAGGGCGAGCTTGAACGATTCGTTTTTGCCCTGTTGCAGCATTGTACACCGTTGCTTCCATTTGTTGAACGCTTCCGGCATTCGTTTTTTGCGTAATGCGAAGCGATACAACTTGCTCGTTTGTTAGTTTAAACTTGGATGATACAATGTTTGCCGAAGCTTTTGTATTCCATCCGTAGTGTGGGTTGCTTGCATGGCGATCGTACGGATCGGCAACGGAACGGATGTACGGAACAGATGAGCTCCATACGTTCTCGCTATTTTCTGTATTCCCGCCAGAGCTTGAGTGAAAATAAGCGGAAATCGGTTCATTTTGGTACGTTGCATATACCCCCGCTGTTTCGTTAACTGCTGCGGTAGATGTCGCTTGTTCTTTTGATTTTCCGCCGTACACTTGGCTTGCGACTGTCATTTGCAAAAACGACGATTTTTTCAATTGAGCGTATGCGTAGCTGCGTGCAGCGACCGCTTGTGCTTTTAGCGCTTCTTTATGCCAAGAAGCAGGCATTTCCCCAGGGACGACTCCTTTTAAATAATCTTCCATATCTAACGTATTAAATAAGTTTGGTGCCGTCGCTCCCGGAGTAATTTCAAACGACCCGCGATATTTCACAGGTGCTGATGTCCCATTTGCTTGTTGAATGCTGCCGATCGTGACGTCATGTAGTTCGCTTCTTGTCACTTCATCTAATAAAAATCCGCTTGTTGACGTGTACGAAACGCCATTGATTGTTGCGACGACTGCTCCGTTCGTTTGCGAAAACGCAATCGGATTTGTAAATGGAATGACTTGTTTCGTTTTTATATCGATGAGTTGATAGTTTCCATTTACTGTCGCAAGGAACGTTGCAGTCGGCAATAGTTTTACTTTTACAGGCGTTGGGTACGAAGCGGCGGCAACTGTCTGTGGAATGAGCAACAGTATGCTAAACACAAAACATATCCAGCGAACGATTTTCATATTTATTTCGCCGCCTCTAATTGTTGTTTTAGCTTCTCGACTTCTTGTTCGAGCTGTTGCACGCGCTGTTCTAGTTTCGTCACTCGTTCATTTAACGGATTTATTTTTGCTAGTACCCATTCCACACTTGCGAGTACAGGTTCGCTGTTCGCTAACGCTTTTGATGCAGAAACAGTCAGCATCGCAGCAAGCAACATGATGACAATCGTTCTTTTCTTCACCGTTTTCTCCTCCCTCATTTCTATCTATCTCACATTATAACAAATCATTTCAACAAAAAGGGCGAAAATGTAACAAAATTCTAGTTTTCTATTTTCCATTTGTCGATTTTAAAATTTATGGTATAATGTCTGATAGGTTTGTGAAAAAAGATGGTAGAAAGTGTTACTTTTCATATCGTCATTGATCGAAAAAATCGGGAATGCTAACGAATAGGGAGGTTTCCTATGGTTTATTTCACCTTGTTTCTTTGTTTTGTTGTAGCGGTGCTTATTACGCCTGCTGTGAAATGGCTGGCGTTTAAAGTCGGAGCAACGGACAAGCCGAATCAGCGCAAAGTGCATCAAAAAATTATGCCACGTTTAGGTGGACTAGCTATTTTTATTAGCTTTATCGTTGGTTACGTTGTGTTGCAACCTGATAGCCCATACGCCACCTCGATTGTGATCGGGGCGACGATCATCGTGTTGACAGGTGTGCTTGATGATATATATGAGTTGTCGCCGAAATGGAAGTTGCTCGGTCAAATAGCGGCTGCGATTGTCGTCATATACGGCGGTATTCGCATTGACTTTATTAACTTGCCATTTGGCGGTCATTTAAATTTTGGTTTATTAAGCATTCCGATTACGATGCTTTGGATTATCGGCATTACAAACGCGATTAATTTAATTGACGGTTTAGACGGACTCGCAGCAGGAGTGTCTTCAATCGCACTTGTTACCATTGCTGGAATGGCGGCAACAATGGGGAATACGTACGTGTTCGTTTTCGCGATGAGTTTATTATTGCTCGGAAGCACGCTCGGCTTTCTTTTATATAATTTCCATCCGGCGAAAATTTTTATGGGTGATACAGGCGCCTTGTTTTTAGGGTATATGATTTCCGTATTATCGCTTCTTGGGTTCAAAAACGTCACGGTGTTTTCGTTAATTATCCCGATTCTCATTTTAGGTGTGCCGATTTCGGATACGCTGTTTGCTATTGTGAGACGCATTGTGAACAAGCAGCCGTTATCAGCGCCAGATAAATCGCATTTGCACCATTGTTTATTACGTCTCGGTTACAGTCATCGCCAAACGGTGCTCATCATTTACGGCATGGCGGCGATGTTCGGTTTAGCGGCCGTTTTATTATCGAAAGCGACGATGTTTGGAGCGCTCGTCGTGATCGCATTCGTCTTGCTTGTCGTTGAACTTGTTGTTGAGAAAATCGGGCTTGTCGGAAAAGACTATCGCCCGTTGCTGAAAATGGTTCGGGGGATGAAAAAAATATCGTAAAAAGAGGGTGTCGCGCGGACACCCTCTTTTTTACTGCTCTTGAGCAAATTGCTCTGTTCTTGCTTGGTAAGATGATACATCAAGATGAGTTTTCAACGTCTGTTTAATTTCATCGACTGCTGCTTCATCGAGGCGGTAATAATATACCCCGCTAATACGTGCGTCTTCTCCTTTAAGATGGAGCGTTTCGATGTTTGCCCCTGCTCCCTTCGTTGCGTAAGCGAAGAAACCTTTCATCTCTTCAAATGTTAAGTTTGTTGTCATATTTTTGCCGACCGCTTCCATGATATCATCAAACTTAGTTAGCGATTTTATGCTCATCGCTTTTTTGAAAATGGCTTTCATCAGCTCTTGTTGGCGTTTGCCGCGCTCGATGTCGTTGTCATATTTGCGCGTTCGAGCAAGCGCCAACGCTTCTTCCCCATCTAATGTTTGCAATCCTGCTTTTAGGTGAATGGCGTTTTTGCGATCTTTTGAATCCATTTCGCGAAGCTCATAAGGAACGTCAAACTCAATGCCGCCAAGTTCATCGACAACATCGACAAACGCCTCAAAGTTCATTTTGACGTAATAGTCTACTGGAATATCAAGCAATTCCTCAACCGTTTCAATCGTTGCTTTTACCCCACCGTAGGCGTGAGCGTGTGTAATTTTATCGTATTTTTTTTCGATTGGAATGTACACGTATGAGTCGCGCGGAATGCTAAGCAATTTTACGGTTTTATCTTTTACGTTGAATGTCGCTAGCACAAGCGCGTCGGAGCGAACGGCCCCCATTCCTTTCTTTTGGCGAACGTTGCTGTCATCGACGCCGATAAATAAAACGGAGATGTTGTCTGAATTTGGATCGACTTCCTTTATTCGTTTCTCCGATTTTTCACGCCCGTCAATTTGTTCAAACGATTGCTGGATGACAGACTGCGCTTTATTGAATAGAAAGGTTGCATATGCTCCTCCTCCGATGATGACGAGAAGGAGAGGGAGCAAGACGAACGTCCATATTTTTTTTCGCCTTTTCTTTTTTTTCATGTATATGCGTCTATTTTGCATAGTCGTTCCCCTTTTTCAAAAGTTCAACAAATATCGACATGTAAACAATCATCATTTTACAAAATTTTTATTCGTCCGTAAATGAAAAATTTTTATTCCGTCACATCAAACTCGACATATACGTGTTCCCCTTCAAAAATCTCGCTTTTTCCGTTTGTCAATTCGATCATCCATGCGCGGAAATCGTCTTTATGCCTTTCCTCGACGTACGTGTCAATCGTCACATGTTCGGCGTAGTGAATGTCTTTTATCGTATAAACAGACGCGCGCAACTCGTTCTCGACTTTCCCAAGCCATGTGTAATCGATCGTTGTATGCATGATGCGCATAAGCTTACGTTCGACGATGCCTGCTGCTTTCAATCCTTCTGTGACCGCTTTGCCGTAAGCGCGTACGAGACCGCCAGCGCCGAGTTTAATACCTCCGAAATATCGCGTCACGACAACGACTGTATCTTTCAGCTTTTTCTTTTTTAACACTTCGAGCATCGGAACGCCTGCGGTGCCGCTCGGTTCTCCATCGTCGTTTGCTTTTTGAATATGGTCGTGTTCCCCAATGATATAAGCGGAACAGTTGTGCGTCGCATCCCAATGTTTTTTCTTTATTTGTTGGATAAAGCACACAGCTTCTTCTTCCGTTGTCGCGCGTTCGACATAACAAATGAAGCGCGATTTTTCAATGATGATTTCCGCTTCACCGTATCCTTTTACCGTATAGTATGCCTCTAACAAAACGAAATCACCTCGATGTTTAGTTGGAATGTTGTGCGAATGTTGTCGAAAAATGCTGATGGAAATCGTCAAAACGTGTTATAATAAAAATTATAAGGCGAGATGTGAAATGATGAAAGTACGAACAGACGTCAACTAAAAGTCAGAAAAGTCATTTTAATTGACTTTTGGTCATTTTTCCTTTAGGTGGTGTTTATGTCCAATAAAAAACTAGATGCGCGGCAGCTTGACCGTATTGTAAAAAAAATGATTGAAACAGTCGATCAAAGCAAAGCAGAAATTTTTCATATTAGTGAGCAATCACGAAAAGAACATGACCGTTTAACCGAAGAACTTCAGCAAGTAAAAGAAGAAGTACAGCGTGTCATTCGTCAGACGGACAGCTTAGAGATGAAAACGCGGTTAGCTCGGCAACGGCTATCTGATGTGAGCAAAAACTTTTCTCATTACTCCGAAGCAGAAATTCGACAAGCATACGAGAAAGCGCATTCGCTACAAATGGAATTGGCGATGGCGCAAGAGAAGGAAAGGCAGTTGCGTCAACGCCGCGATGAGTTAGAACGGCGGCTGACAGCTTTGAAAGAAACGATTGAACGGGCCGATCATTTAATTGGGCAAGTGACAGTCGTGTTGAACTATTTGAACGGAGACTTCCGAGAATTAAGCGACTTTATTAAAGGTGCAAATGAAAAGCAGGAATTTGGACTGCGCATTATTGAGGCGCAAGAGGAAGAGCGGAAGCGATTGTCGCGGGAAATTCATGATGGACCGGCGCAAATGCTTGCGAACGTCATTATGCGTTCTGACTTAATTGAACGCATTTATCGCGAGCGTGGTGCGGAGGAAGCGATTCATGAAATGCGCGATTTAAAAAAAATGGTGCGTTCCGCCCTATACGAAGTGCGCCGCATTATTTACGATTTACGCCCGATGGCGCTTGACGACCTCGGTTTAATTCCGACGTTAAAAAAATATTTACAAACGATCGAGGAATATCATAAAAAAACGATTACGTTTACATACATAGGAGAAGTACGCCGCTTATCCGATCGTTTTGAAGTTGCTGTTTTCCGCCTCGTGCAAGAAGCGGTGCAAAATGCGTTAAAGCATGCGGAAGCGAAAACGATTCAAGTAAAAATAGAGTTGAAGCAAGACAGTTTATTGATCGTTGTTAAGGACGATGGCAAAGGATTTAATCCGAACGAAAAAAAAGATAAAGCGTTCGGATTAATGGGTATGCGCGAGCGTATTGAATGGTTGGAAGGAAAATTACATATTTATTCGCAACTTGGACGCGGAACGATCGTCACGATGCACATTCCGCTCCGAAAGACAGAAGGGAAAGGGGAACGACAGCAGTGAAGACGCGCATTGTTTTAATTGATGACCATAAACTATTTCGCGAAGGAATTAAACGTATTTTAGATTTTGAACAAGATTTTGAAGTCGTCGCGGAAGGAAGCGATGGAGACGAAGCGTTGGCGCTTGTCGAGCAATATAAGCCGGATGTCGTCATCATGGACATTAATATGCCGCATGTCAATGGGGTAGAGGCGACGCGTCAGCTCATTGAAGCGTATCCGGATACGAAAGTCATTATTTTGTCTATCCATGACGACGAAAGCTATGTCATGCATGCGTTACAAACGGGCGCGATGGGATATTTATTAAAAGAAATGGACGCAGACGCCTTAATTGAAGCCGTTCGTGTCGTAGCGGAGGGCGGCTCGTACTTGCATCCGAAAGTGACGCACAATCTTGTGAAAGAATATCGTCGCCTCGTTGCAGCGGAATCCATGGGACAAGAGAAGCAAAAACAAGACGTACGCCGTCCATATCATTTATTGACGCGCCGCGAATGCGAAGTGTTGCAGTTGTTAGCGGACGGAAAAAGCAACAAAGGCATTGCAGATGCGCTATATATTAGCGAAAAAACAGTAAAAAACCATGTCAGCAACATTTTACAAAAATTAAACGTGAATGACCGAACGCAAGCGGTCGTTGTTGCGATCAAAAACGGGTGGGTCGAAGTGAAATAAGGTTGTCGAGATGATTCGACAACCTTTTTCAATGCAATCGCAGTTGTAATGTAGTACAATGCAGATAGGAAAAATTTTGGACAAGGAAGGTATAGGCGATGAAAACGGCGATTTTGACAGATAGTACAGCATATATCCCGAAGCACATTCGCGAACAGTTGAATATACATATCATTCCTTTAAGTGTTGTCTTTGGAACAGAGACGTATCGAGAAGAGATGGATATAAGTGCAGAAGACTTTTTTGATAAAGTAAAAACGAGTGCACAGCTGCCGACAACGTCACAGCCGCCGATTGGACTATTTGTTGAAACGTTTGAGCAACTTGCAAAACAATACGATGCGGTCATTTCGATTCATTTATCAAGCGGCATTAGCGGAACGTATCAAGGAGCGGTTGCCGCTAGTCAAATGGTCGAAGGCATTCGGGTATATGCATATGATTCAGAAATTAGTTGTATGATGCAAGGGTTTTATGCGATCGAGGCAGCGGAAATGGCGCAAGCAGGCATGCATCCAGAGGCGATTATTGCGCGGCTAGATGAAATGAAACGGTCGGTACGCGCCTATTTTATGGTCGATGATTTATCGCATTTGCAGCGAGGAGGGCGGTTAAGCGGCGCCCAAGCGTTTATCGGCAGCCTTCTACAAGTAAAGCCGGTTTTACATTTTGTCGACAAAGTGATCGTGCCGTTTGAAAAAATTCGTACGCGGAAAAAAGCGTTGCATCGCATCGAACAGCTTTTCGAGGAAGATGCAGCGCTCGGCGTTCCGATGCGTGCGGTCATCATTCATGCCAATCGCGAAGAAGAAGCGCGCGCATGGAAAGAGAAGCTGGAAAAACAATATCCGCACGTTGAATTTTTCCTCAGTTATTTCGGACCGGTCATCGGCACGCATTTAGGAGAAGGTGCGATGGGGTTCGGTTGGTATAAAAAATGAGCAGGAATTGTTTTTATTAGAGCGAATAGAAGAAGTGGGCGGACGATCCACTTCTTTTTTATTTCGTGGCTTGCGGTAAGTCGTCGATTTGGGAATTGTCGTTTATAAGGAAGAGATTTTCTTTATCGGAGGTGATTCGTTTGCGTTTAGAAGGGAAGCAGCTATTAAAGTCTGAGCTGTCTTTTCCTTATGATGAACAACACGTTCAAATCGTACCTAGCATTGTGAAAACGAGACGAGGATATACGTGCGTCCGTTGCAACAACGATGATCCTCAGCTTTTCGCTTCTTTTCCGTGCTCCCGTTGTGGACGAATATGTACGTATTGCCGAAAATGTATCATGATGGGGCGATGTAGCGAATGTAATCCGCTCGTCATTTGGACTGGCCCTACTTCTTCCACCTCGTTCTCTTCACCGCTACAATGGAGCGGTCAATTGTCCCCCGCGCAACAACTCGCATCCGATGAAGTTTGTCATGCGATTGCTCGAAACGACTCGTTGCTCGTTTGGGCGGTATGTGGAGCGGGAAAAACGGAAGTGCTATTTGCAGGAATAAATATGGCGCTGTCGCAAGGAAAGCGCGTTTGCATCGCCACACCGCGCACCGATGTCGTCTTAGAGCTCGCCCCGCGTCTGGCGAACGTTTTTCCGACTGTCGATATGGCCGTATTATATGGTGGCAGTACAGACCGAGGCAAACTTGCTTCATTGACGGTGGCAACGACCCACCAGTTGCTTCGGTATTATCGTGCTTTTGATGTAATGATTGTCGATGAAGTAGATGCGTTTCCGTATAGTGTCGATCCGATGCTTTCATATGCTGTTGAACGCGCCCGAAAACCGACGTCTTCACTCATTTATTTAACTGCAACCCCAAACGAGCAATGGCAACATGAAGTAAAAAGCGGAAAACGAAAAGCGGTGACGATTCCTGCTCGTTATCATCGTCATCCTCTTCCTGTTCCTACATTTGAATGGTGCGGCAATTGGCAAAAAAAGTGGCGTCACAAACAGTTGCCTTCGTGCGTCATTCGATGGGTAAACGAGCATATTGAACATCGTAAACAAGCGTTTTTATTTGTTCCTCACATTGACTTTCTACAACAAGTCGTCCCGTATCTCCAAACGATTCATCCCGATATTGACGGTGTACATGCTGAAGATGCGAAACGGAAAGAAAAAGTCGCTGCTTTCCGACGGGGTCGCATTCCGCTCCTTGTTACAACAACGATTTTAGAACGAGGGGTAACTGTTCCGAACATTGACGTTGCTGTGTTCGGTGCAGAACAGCCGATTTTTACAGAAAGTGCGCTTGTACAAATTGCCGGACGTGTCGGCCGAAGCGCGCAACATCCGACAGGTGATATTCGCTTTTTTCATTTTGGAAAAACGAAAGCGATGGTAGCTGCTAAGCGTCATATCGAGCGCATGAATAACGAAGCGCGAAAGAGAGGCTTGATCAATGAAATGTGTCATTTGTCATGACGAATGGATGCCGAAAATGTCTTTTTCTATGCTTTTGACGCTCCAGCAACCGGACGTTTGTTGTTCGCGTTGCCGAAGCCGTTTCGTGCTTATTGACGGGCACGTATGCGATCGATGCGGTCGTCCAACGGAACAAAATGTATGTTCGGATTGTATGATGTGGCAACAACGGGGGAGTGCATTGATCAACAATCGGTCTTTGTATGTATATAACGACTGGATGAAAGAAGTGATCAATCGGTTTAAGTTTCGCGGTGACTATGCGCTTATTGAAGCGTTTCGCCACGAGGTGTGCGCTTTCTTTTACAAACATTTTTCTTCGGATATGTTTCTCGTCCCGATTCCACTTAGCTCTTCCCGATTAGTTGAAAGAGGATTTAACCAGGCAGAAGCAATCGCTTCGCTTTTATCGTTGCCAATGATTTTTGCTTTGCGACGTATCGACGATAAAAAACAATCGAAAAAAACGAGGCGCGAACGTTTTATTGGAGGGAAATTTTGTTTAACAAACGAAGATGTAGCCGGAAAACGTATTGTCATCATTGATGATATTTACACGACAGGAGCGACGGTGCATGAGGCAGCACAACTTCTTTATGATGCAGGTGCGCGTGAGATTTATTCATTTACGCTCGTTCGTTCGTAAGCTGGGAACAAACTCCCATTGAAAACATCTTCGTTATAGTCGATATAAAGGATAGGAATATTCGAGAACGGAGATGGGTCGTTATGGAAATTCGCGGATATGGTTATTATCGTTCGCTATCATCATCGTCAGCAACTGTGACGCTCAAAGCAGGAGAAGTGTATGAGGCGGTCGTGAAAGAACAAGTGGATGAACGAGAGGCAATTGTACAATTGCGCGGTGTCGACATTCGATTTCGTTTTGAAGGCGATGTGCCGCCGTCTGGGCGAGTGAAAGTGCAAGTAACCGGGAATAACGGGGATGTCGTTGAAGGAAAAGTGGTAACATCCCCTTCAACATCATCATTTGAAACGCTTGAAACGCCTGAACTTCGCCAAGCGGCAACGATCGTTGCTCAAAGGCAATTGCCGCTCACGCGTGAAACGATCGAGGCGTTACGAACATTTTTAGCAGAAGGAAAGGGAACGGTTGAACAAAAGTTAGAAACGATTCATATTGCCGCAAGCAAAACGCTTGATATGACGGTTAAACAGCTACAAGCGGTACATGAAGCGCTCCACGGCAAGCCGTTCAGCGAATCGTTACATCATATCGTTCGAGCGATTGATGAGCATTTTTCATTTACCCCGCTCGCTAAACAACAGTCGCAAACGTTTGGAGAGTTGCGGGCACAGCTGCAACAAGAGCGCAACTTCGACCGCGTCATTGAGATTGTGAAGCAGTTTGCGGATGATGGCCGTCATGAAGAAATCGCGAAAGCTGTTCGTGAGGCGATCGCGTTGAAAGAGCGCGGACATGAATCGTTTGCCCGTAGTCGCATCATGCAAGCTGTTGTGGCAGCAGAGGTGAACGAGAAAAAAGCTGCGGATTTAAAGGTGGAACAGTCATCATCGGCAAATAAGGAGTTGCAAATGGTTCGGCAACAAATTGAACGGGAGCCAATTGTCGCTAAAGCGCTTGCGATGGTGAAAGGGAGCGATGTCGTGCGTCAAGTGCTTGGATCGGCGCTGCAAGAGGCGGAACAGCTTTATCGTTCCGGACAGCCGCTAAGCGCGAAAAATCGTTTGCTTGAAGCGTTTAACGCTGCCGAGAAACGAGAAGACGTGCCGAAGCTCCCTGTTCAAAAGCAAATGATTGACGAGGCAAGTCGAATCATTCGCACAGCGCGCGACGTAGAAGAAGCTGTCCGCCAATTAAAAGAGACGATTTTGCCGCGCATGGAAACGAAAGATATAAATGGGGCGATCGAACGAGTGGAGCAAATGGGAAAGCAGGCGAAAGAACAACTCATTGCTTCATTACGAAAAGTAGGCGAACGAGTGGAGCAACCATCCGCTGTAGAAGTAAAAGCAGAGCAGTTAAAACAAGTGGCGGAGGTACGCAAGCAAGCGGAAAGTGCGCCGACGGTTAAAGTGGTAGAGGGGCAAGTGAGAGAGGTCGCTCGTACATTGCCAGCGGAGCAAGGGGAAAAGGTCATTCGTGCGCTAGAACAATCGAAGCAGCTGGAGAGCGTTGGACGAAATACAGAAGCTCGCCAGCAGGTTGTGCAAGCATTACGAACGGTGGAAGAAGAGACAACGGCAGACGTTGTGCGCACGGCAAAAGAAGCATCACGCCCAACGTCAGTGGAAGCAAAATCGGAGCAGCTCAAACAAGTGTCTGAGGTACGAAAACAAGCGGAGACAGCCCTGACGGTTAAAGCGATCGAGGGGCAAGTGCGCGAAATTGCCCGTACATTACCAGCGGAGCAAGGAGAGAAAGTCGTTCGTGCGCTAGAACAGTCAAAACAATTGGAGACAGTCGGCCGTACGTCTGAAGCTCGCCAGCAGGTTGTGCAAGCATTACGAACGGTGGAAGAAGAGACAACGGCAGACGTTGTTCGTACGGCAAAAGAAGCATCACGCCCAACGTCAGTGGAAGCAAAAGCGGAGCAGCTAAAACAAGTGATGGAGGTACGGAGACAAGCAGAAAGTGCCCCGACGGTGAAAGCGGTAGAGGGGCAAGTGCGCGAAATTGCCCGTACATTACCAGCGGAGCAAGGAGAGAAAGTCGTTCGTGCGCTAGAACAGTCAAAACAATTGGAGACAGTCGGCCGTACGTCTGAAGCTCGCCAGCAGGTTGTGCAAGCATTGCGCACGGTGGAAGAAGAAACAACGGCAGAAGTGGTACGGGCAGCAAAAGAAGTGTCTCGTCCAACGTCAGTGGAAGCAAAATCGGAGCAGCTAAAGCAAGTGGCAGAAGTACGGAAGCAAGCAGAAAGCGCCCCGACGGTTAAAGTGGTAGAGGGGAAAGTGAGAGAGGTCGCTCGTACATTGCCGAAGGAGCAGTCAGAGAAGCTTACGCGAGCGTTAGAGCAAGCAAAGCAGTTAGAAACAGCGGGACGTACGGCAGAAGCCCGCCAGCAGCTGGTGCAAGCGTTGCGTATGGTGGAGGAAGAAACAACGGCCGAAGTTGTCCGCGCGGCAAAAGAAGTGTCTCGTCCGACGCCAGTAGAAGCAAAATCGGAGCAGCTCAAACAAGTGTCAGAAGTAAGGAAACAAGCGGAAAGTGCGCCGACGGTTAAAGCGGTCGAGCCGCAAGTGAGAGAGGTCGCTCGTACATTGCCGAAGGAGCAAGGGGAAAAGCTTACGCGAGCGTTAGAGCAAGCAAAGCAGTTAGAAACAGCGGGACGTACGGCGGAAGCCCGGCAGCAACTTGTGCAAGCGTTGCGTACGGTCGAAGAAGAAACAACGGCCGAAGTTGTCCGCACGGCAAAAGAAGTGTCTCGTCCGACGCCAGTAGAAGCAAAAGCGGAGCAGCTCAAACAAGTGTCAGAAGTAAGGAAACAAGCGGAAAGTGCGCCAACGGTGAAAGCGGTCGAGCCGCAAGTGAGAGAGGTCGCTCGTACATTGCCGACGGAGCAAGGGGAAAAGGTCATTCGCGCGCTAGAACAATCGAAACAGCTCGAGAACGTTGGACGAAATACAGAAGCTCGCCAACAGCTTATGCAAGCATTACGTACGGTGGAAGAAGAAACAACGGCTGAAGTTGTTCGCGCGGCAAAAGAAGTGTCTCGTCCAACGCCAGTAGAAGCAAAAGCGGAGCAGCTAAAACAAGTGATGGAGGTACGGAGACAAGCAGAAAGCGCCCCGACGGTTAAAGTGGTAGAGGGGCAAGTGAGAGAGGTCGCTCGTACATTGCCAGCGGAGCAAGGGGAAAAGGTCATTCGTGCGCTAGAACAATCGAAGCAGCTGGAGAGCGTTGGACGAAATACAGAAGCTCGCCAGCAGGTTGTGCAAGCATTACGAACGGTGGAAGAAGAGACAACGGCAGACGTTGTGCGCACGGCAAAAGAAGCATCACGCCCAACGTCAGTGGAAGCAAAATCGGAGCAGCTCAAACAAGTGTCTGAGGTACGAAAACAAGCGGAGACAGCCCTGACGGTGAAAGCGGTAGAGGGGCAAGTGCGCGAAATTGCCCGTACATTACCAGCGGAGCAAGGAGAGAAAGTCGTTCGTGCGCTAGAACAGTCAAAACAATTGGAGACAGTCGGCCGTACGTCTGAAGCTCGCCAGCAGGTTGTGCAAGCATTACGAACGGTGGAAGAAGAGACAACGGCAGACGTTGTTCGTACGGCAAAAGAAGTGTCTCGTCCAACGCCAGTAGAAGCAAAAGCAGAGCAGCTAAAGCAAGTGGCAGAAGTACGGAAGCAAGCGGAAAGCGCTCCGACGGTGAAAGTGGTAGAGGGGCAAGTGAGAGAAGTCGCTCGTACATTGCCAGCGGAGCAAGGGGAAAAGGTCATTCGTGCGCTAGAACAATCGAAACAGCTCGAGAACGTTGGACGAAATACAGAAGCTCGCCAGCAGGTTGTGCAAGCATTACGAACGGTGGAAGAAGAGACAACGGCAGACGTTGTTCGTACGGCAAAAGAAGCATCACGCCCAACGTCAGTGGAAGCAAAAGCGGAGCAGCTAAAACAAGTGATGGAGGTACGGAGACAAGCAGAAAGTGCCCCGACGGTGAAAGCGGTAGAGGGGCAAGTGCGCGAAATTGCCCGTACATTACCAGCGGAGCAAGGAGAGAAAGTCGTTCGTGCGCTAGAACAGTCAAAACAATTGGAGACAGTCGGCCGTACGTCTGAAGCTCGCCAGCAGGTTGTGCAAGCATTGCGCACGGTGGAAGAAGAAACAACGGCAGAAGTGGTACGGGCAGCAAAAGAAGTGTCTCGTCCAACGTCAGTGGAAGCAAAATCGGAGCAGCTAAAGCAAGTGGCAGAAGTACGGAAGCAAGCAGAAAGCGCCCCGACGGTGAAAGCGGTAGAGGGGAAAGTGAGAGAGGTCGCTCGTACATTGCCGAAGGAGCAAGGGGAAAAGCTTACGCGAGCGTTAGAGCAAGCAAAGCAGTTAGAAACAGCGGGACGTACGGCAGAAGCCCGCCAGCAGGTTGTGCAAGCATTGCGCACGGTGGAGGAAGAAACAACGGCCGAAGTTGTCCGCGCGGCAAAAGAAGCATCACGCCCAACGTCGGTGGAGGCAAAATCGGAGCAGCTAAAACAAGTGATGGAGGTACGGAAGCAAGCGGAAAGCGCATCAACGGTGAAAGCGGTAGAGGGGCAAGTGAGAGAGGTCGTTCGTACATTGCCAGCGGAGCAAGGGGAAAAGGTTACGCGAGCGTTAGAGCAAGCAAAGCAGTTAGAAACAGCGGGACGTACGGTGGAAGCCCGCCAGCAGGTTGTGCAAGCATTGCGCACGGTGGAGGAAGAAACAACGGCCGAAGTTGTCCGCGCGGCAAAAGAAGTGGTTCGTCCAACGCCAGTAGAAGCAAAAGCGGAGCAGCTCAAACAAGTGGCAGAGGTGCGGAAACAAGCAGAAAGCGCGCCAACGGTGAAAGCGGTCGAGCCGCAAGTGAGAGAAGTTGTTCGTACATTGTCAGCGGAGCAGTCAGAGAAGGTTACGCGAGCGTTAGAGCAATCGAGACAATTAGAAACAGCGGGACGTACGGCGGAAGCCCGCCAGCAGCTTGTGCAAGCATTGCGCACGGTGGAGGAAGAAACAACCGCAGAAGTGGTACGGGCAGCAAAAGAAGCATCACGCCCAACGTCGGTGGAGGCAAAATCGGAGCAGCTAAAACAAGTGATGGAGGTACGGAAGCAAGCGGAAAGCGCATCAACGGTGAAAGCGGTAGAGGGGCAAGTGAGAGAGGTCGTTCGTACATTGCCAGCGGAGCAAGGGGAAAAGGTTACGCGAGCGTTAGAGCAAGCAAAGCAGTTAGAAACAGCGGGACGTACGGTGGAAGCCCGCCAGCAGGTTGTGCAAGCATTGCGCACGGTGGAGGAAGAAACAACGGCCGAAGTTGTCCGCGCGGCAAAAGAAGTGGTTCGTCCAACGCCAGTAGAAGCAAAAGCGGAGCAGCTCAAACAAGTGGCAGAGGTGCGGAAACAAGCCGAAAGCGCGCCAACGGTGAAAGCGGTCGAGCCGCAAGTGAGAGAAGTTGTTCGTACATTGTCAGCGGAGCAGTCAGAGAAGGTTACGCGAGCGTTAGAGCAATCGAGACAATTAGAAACAGCGGGACGTACGGCGGAAGCCCGCCAGCAGCTTGTGCAAGCATTGCGCACGGTGGAGGAAGAAACAACCGCAGAAGTGGTACGGGCAGCAAAAGAAGCATCACGCCCAACGCCAGTGGAGGCAAAAGCGGAGCAGTTAAGACAGGTGGCAGAGGTACGGAAACAAGCGGAAAGTGCGCCAACGGTGAAAGCGGTCGAGGGGCAAGTGCGCGAAGTCGCTCGTACATTGCCGATGGAGCAAGCGGAAAAGGTCGTTCGCGCGTTAGAACAGTCAAAACAATTGGAGACAGCCGGCCGTACGTCTGAAGCGCGTCAACAGTTGGTGCAGGCGTTGCGTACGGTGGAAGAAGAAACAACGGCAGACGTTGTTCGTACGGCAAAAGAAACGGTTCGCCCAACGCCAGTGGAAGCAAAATCGGAGCAGTTAAAACAAGTGATGGAGGTACGAAAACAAGCGGAAAGCGCATCAACGGTGAAAGCGGTCGAGGGGCAAGTGCGCGAAGTTGCCCGTGCATTACCAGCGGAGCAAGGAGAAAAGGTCATTCGCGCGCTAGAGCAATCAAAACAATTAGAGACAGTCGGCCGTATGACAGAAGCTCGCCAACAGTTGGTGCAGGCGTTGCGTACGGTGGAAGAAGAGACAACGGCCGAAGTTGTCCGCACGGCAAAAGAAGCGGTACGCCCGACGTCAGTAGAAGCAAAAGCAGAGCAGTTAAAACAAGTGGCAGAGGTGCGAAAACAAGCGGAAAGCGCGCCAACGGTGAAAGCGGTCGAGCCGCAAGTGAGAGAAGTTGTTCGTACATTGTCAGCGGAGCAGTCAGAGAAGGTTACGCGAGCGTTAGAGCAATCGAGACAATTAGAAACAGCGGGACGTACGGCGGAAGCCCGCCAGCAGCTTGTGCAAGCATTGCGCACGGTGGAGGAAGAAACAACCGCAGAAGTGGTACGGGCAGCAAAAGAAGCATCACGCCCAACGTTAGTGGAAGCAAAATCGGAGCAGCTAAAGCAAGTGGCAGAAGTGCGAAAACAAGCGGAAAGTGCGCCAACGGTAAAAGCGATCGAGGGGCAAGTTCGGGAAGTCGCTCGTACATTGCCTGTGGAACAGTCAGAGAAACTTATCCGTGCGTTAGAACAGTCAAAACAATTGGAGACAGTCGGCCGTACGTCTGAAGCGCGTCAACAGTTGGTGCAGGCGTTGCGTACGGTCGAAGAAGAAACAACGGCAGAAGTGGTACGGGCAGCGAAAGAAACAGCTCGCCCAACGCCAGTAGAGGCAAAATCGGAGCAGCTCAAACAAGTGTCAGAGGTGCGGAAACAAGCGGAAAGCGCGCCGACGGTGAAAGCGGTCGAGCCGCAAGTGAGAGAAGTCGCTCGTACATTGCCGATGGAACAGTCCGAAAAAGTCATTCGTGCACTCAATCAAGCAAAATTGTTTGAAACGGTTGGTCGAGGTGCGGAGGCTCGCGATCGACTCGTGCAAACATTGCGCGCGATTGAACAGCAGCTGGCGCCTGAGCATGTCAAGCGCGCTCATGTGATAGCTGATCAACTGCAGCAACAAACGATGACGTTGACCGAAGCGGTGCGGCAGCTACAAGCCGATCATACGCTCGCGAAACAACCGTCCGTATTTGAAGCAATGCAACAAGCAACGCAAATGCTTCAAAGCGCGCGTCAACAGCTTATGACATCGCTTTTAACTGTTGAACGTGCCGAACAACGAGAAAACGACGTTCGCACTGCCGTTGTCCAAGCAATAAAAACGATGCAAAAGGAGCCAAACGTAAAAGAAGCGTTGCATATGGCGCGTGCGCAGCTTGCCCAACATATGGAGCCGTCGCTGCAAGAAGCGTTTGCCCGCGCGGAGCAACTAGCTGAAAGCGGTCGAGAAATAGCCGCAAGACAAACGGTCGTTCAAGCGCTTCAACAAGTTGAACAGACGTTGTTGCCAAACAATACCGTAACAGCTGATGATGCGTTGTACGAATCATTAGCTGCGCTCGGCTTGCAATCAAAAGATATGATCGTGCAAACCGTCACGAAACGGATGGCAGAAGCGACGAAACAGTTCCAACAAACGAAGCGCGATATGATGCGCAACTTAGATGCAATCGACCATCTCATTACCCAATATAAACAAGCAGCTCGTCCGCAGGCGAAACAGCTGTTAGAAACGACGATTAAACAGCTCGATCAAACGATTTTAAAAAGCGATGCGATGTTGTTTGCCGATATGACGATGGAGAAAAAATTGTTGCAGGCAAGCTCACAACTAGCGGAAGCGAAAAAGCTGTTAGAGAAAGGGCAGCTGGCGGAGGCGCAAAAAATCGTGAAGCAAGTAAAAAGCACGCTTGAACAAATGCAATTTAAGCCGGCAGATGTAAAAGTAAAACATTTTATCGAAGCGCAGTCGCTTAAACAACAAGCGCCTGAACGCGCGCTGCTCCAGCAATGGAACGACATCGTCCAGCCGGAGCCGTCCGCCCGCCATATGTTGCAAACGATCCGCCGGCTCGGATTGATGCATGAAGCGGATGTCGCGAACAATCTCGTATTTCATGGCGCAAGCGAACAGCGGGAAGAAACGGTGAAAGGTCTTCTGATGCAGCTGGCGCAAGCGAACGGAGAAGCGGCGAAACAAGCAGAACAAGCGCTCACGAACATGACCGGCCAACAACTTTTAAACAAAAACGACCAAGGAAGCGCGATGCAAACGCTCTTTTTCACCATTCCACTTTTGCTTCAAAAAGAAGTGAAAGACGTGAACGTATATGTGAACGCCCGTAACGACGGAAAGAGAGTGGATTGGGAAAATTGCAGCTTGTACTTTTTACTTGAAACGAAAAAGCTCGGTGATGTTGGCGTGTTGCTGAGCGCGAACGAACGCACGCTTTCCGTGACGTTCCGCAACGATCGGGGAGATTTTGCAGAACGTATGCGTCCGCTTGTCGAAACTGCGACAAAGCGGCTTGAAGAAATCGGCTACCGCGTCGGCAACGTGCAATTTACGACGTTTGCCACAAAAGAGGAAAAACAAACGAACGAGCCGAAGCGGGCAACATGGACGGAGAAAGGATATGATTTTACAATATGATGTACTTTAACCAAAAAAGAAAGCGTGAAATAAACGGTCCGTCGGCGGCGGTCATTCGCTACGAACAAGGAGATAAAGCACCGACCGTCGTCGCCCACGGGCGCGGCTACGTCGCTGAAAAAATTATCGAACTCGCTAAGCAAAACGGCGTGCCGATCGAACAAGATGCCGCGCTCGTTCAACATTTGCTTGACCTTGACCTTGGCGATACCATTCCGCCGCAATTGTACGCTGTGATCGCAGAAATTTTAATTTTAATTGAAAAAATGGAGAAAAACTATTAAACAATAAAAAAACGTGACGATAAATAAAGTAGGTGAACGAGAAAAGGAGAGTGAGCGCGTGGAATTTTTAACCGAAGAAGCGGTGTATAAAAAAACGCCGCAACAGTTAACAGCGCTGCTTTATGAAGGATTGATTAATAGCTTAGAAGAAGCGATTGAAAGCACAAAAAAGGGCGACTACATCGAAGCGAATAAACGCATGCAAAAGGCAAACGATATTTTACGCCGCCTCGGTGTTGGCTTGAAGTATGACGCCGGCATTATCGCCCATCAACTAGACGCATTATATAATTACATGGCAGAACGTCTTATTGATGCGAACGTGAAAAAAGACGTAGCGATGATGGAAGAAGTGCTAACGATTGCGAAAGACATTGCGAACGCATGGAATGAAGCGTTGAAAAAACAACCGACAACAAACGTTGCAGCAAAAAAAGCTGCCACATATGAACAATTTATTATGACAGAGTAAAGGAGCGAAAAAAATGAGAATTAACCATAACATTCAAGCATTAAACGCTTATCGCAACTTAGCAGTAAACCAATCAAACACAGCGAAAAACTTAGAAAAGCTTTCTTCCGGGTTGCGCATTAACCGCGCCGCAGACGACGCCGCAGGCTTAGCGATTTCAGAAAAAATGCGCTCGCAAATTCGTGGCTTAGAAGTAGCAGAGCGCAACGCGTTAGATGCGATCTCGCTTATTCAAACAGCGGAGGGGGCGTTAAGTTCTGTCCATAGCATGCTTCAACGTATGCGTGAGTTGGCGGTACAAGCAGCAAACGGGACGAATACGGATGATGACCGCAAATCTATTCAGAGTGAAGTTGAGCAACTTAAAAATGAGATTAGTCGAATTGCTGAGAAAACGGAATTCAATACTAAAAGACTACTTAACGGTGAGTTGTCGGGCAATCAATTAGGCGGCACAGGAAGCCAAATCGGTATAGCTACTGCTGCATTTATTAAAGTTGACGACTTTGATCCGAGTCAAAGTGTTACTAGTGGTATCTCACAAAATGTACAAGTGAATGTCGACGGTGTGACATTTAACTTAACAGGTGTGACAGGCAGTGACCAGTTCCAATGGTTCCAAAGTCTTGAATCGAAGTTAAATAGTGCTATCGATACTTATAACTCAGAAAATCCAAATGCCCAAGTTACTAAGCCAAAATTTGAAATTACGGATGTACAAAGTCAGACAAGCATGGATTTTGTCATCACTAGCGGCACAACTGGAGCGAATTCGAAGATTGAAATCCGTCTTTTAGATGACTCGATTAATACTGATGCCCCAGAGAGTACAGACCTTGCGAATCAGTTAATTGATGATGCAAACAGGACAGCTGGCTCTGATGGTAAGTTAACTGCCGATGCAGCAACGGCGTTAAACAGCTTAGGATCAACTGATAAATTAACGCTTTCAGTAAATGGTTACAATATTGATGTGTTACTTGGTCAAGTCGGAAGTCAGTCTTTTAGCGCTGGTGATGACATGACTACACTAGCTTCGAAACTCTCGGAAGACATTAACAATGCTTTGACTGCTTATAAAGACTTAACAGGCATTGGTTTTGGCACAGTATCTGTAGATGTTAAAAATGGATCGCTTGTGCTTAATAGTAGTAACCCTAATACGGTGAAAATTGAAGTGGCCAAGGGCAAAGAAGCAGATGCGTTGGGACTATCTGGTACTGGAACATATGCTACGGGTGGTATTGATTTCCATATTGGTGCTAACGAAGGACAAAACTTGAAGCTACAAATCAATAATGTGAGTCCTTCAGCGTTAAATATTGCCGACGTGGATGTTTCGACTGCCATTGGTGCTAATAATGCCCTCGTAAAACTGGATGAAGCGATCAAAAAAGTTTCCGAAGAACGCGGCAAACTCGGCGCGATCCAAAACCGTCTTGAACATACAATTAACAACTTAAAAACAGCGCATGAGAACTTAACATCTGCCGAGTCGCGTATTCGCGATACAGATATGGCGATGGAGATGACAAACTTTACGAAAAATAACATTTTAAACCAAGCAGCACAGGCGATGCTTGCGCAGTCAAACCAATTGCCGCAAGGAATTTTACAATTGTTAAAAAGCTAATAGGTAAAAAAGAGGGTAGGTCGATGCGGCCTCGCCCTTTTTTTGTAATTATGTCATAATATAAAGAAAAAAGGTGTGAACAAGTATGGAAGTGCAAAAAGTGTCACGGGCGTCGTTAAATCGCATCGAGAAAAAAGACGATGCGCCGATGGAGTCGGTGTCGTTTACGGAAGTGATGCAGAAGAAAAAAAGCGATGTGTTGTTTGAACGGTTTCAAGCGATGGCGCAACAAATTGAAGCGCAAGGGAAAAAGTTAGCTGAGTCGCAAATGGTAGAAGATTTAAAAAAATATAAAAAGCTTGTGAAGCAATTTTTAGACGATGCGGTAAAAAATAGTTTGCAACTTGAAGAGCAACGTGGATTTAGCCGCGGGGGGCGGACGAAAATTTATAAGCTCGTAAAAGAAGTCGATCAAAAGTTAGTCGAACTGACGAACGCGGTGTTGGAAAAAGAGAAAAAAGGGCTCGATTTGCTTGGATTAGTCGGTGAAATTCAAGGGCTTATTATTAACATATATACGTAAGGTGGGAGGATAATGTTAGATAACTGCCCAAAATGCGGAAGTTTGTTTGTGCGCACGCAATTTCGTGACGTATGTGAGGCGTGCTATAAAGAGGAAGAAAAATTGTTTGAAAAAGTATATGCATTTATTCGCAAGCGCGAAAATCGAACGGCAACGATGTCACAAGTTGTTGAAGCGACAGGTGTAGAAGAAGCGCTCATTATTAAATGGATTAAAAAAGGGCGTCTTCAACTCGTTCACTTCCCAAATCTTGGCTACCCATGCGAAAAGTGCGGGGCAACGATTCGCGAAGGTCGTTTATGTTCGGCATGTATTGGCGGCATTCAAAAAGAGATGACGAAATTGCAACAAGAAGAAGAGCGGCAAAAGCAGGCGAAACGGCAAACAACATATTTTACGGATCGAAAAAAAGAATAGCTAAATATTCTTCCCGATTAGCCGATAATAAACGTAGACGAAAAAGAACGGAAAAAGCGAGGTGGAAAACATGAAAATTCATCGTATTCAGCCGATGAGCGTCAATCCGTATGAACGGACGTCGCGCGTTGAAAAGACAACAAAAACGACGAAAAAGACAGATCAAGTCGAAATTTCAAGCGCGGCGAAAGAGCTGCAAGAAGCGGCGAAATTTTCTTCGGAACGGTTAGAAAAAGTGGAGCGGTTAAAAGCAGAGATTGAGTCGGGCACGTATAAGTTAGATGCGCGCGCTGTAGCTGAAAGCGTCTTGCGCTATTATAAACGATGACGGGGCGAATGAATATGATCGTTTTAATGGAAAAGTTGCTGAAACTTCACCGCGGTTTACTTCAGCTCGCTAAGCAAAAAACGGAAGCGATTAAAAAAAGCGACATCGGTGCATTGCAAGACATGATGAATAAAGAGCAAACATACGTGATGGCCATTCGTCAGCTCGAGAGCGAACGAATGCGCCTGCTTGCCCATTTACGCGAAGAAGAGCGGACGGTTCGTTGTTATGCGAAGCAGCTGGAAGAGACGGAACGCGCAACGTTGCTTCAGCTAGCAGGCGATTTAAGTGAAACTATCGCACAGCTAAAACAACAAAACGAACTAAATATGCAGCTGTTGCAGCAGTCGCTTCAGTTTATTCATTTTACATTAGATGTCATCATGCCAAACGAACATGACATCACGTACGATCCAAAACGAACAGATGAACTGCCGACGCGGTCATCATTCGAAGCAAAAACGTAAGGGGGTTTTTTTGTGCTTTCGACATTTCACGGTTTAGAAACGGTACGGCGCGGGATGACCGCCCAACAACAAGCGCTTTACGTAACGGGGCATAACATCGCTAATGCGAATACGCCGGGATATTCGCGCCAACGCGTCAATTTTGAACAAACGCCGCCATATCCATTTGCGTCGAAAAACCGTCCGGTCATCCCTGGACAAATGGGAACAGGAGTGGAAGGCGGAACGGTACAGCGAATGCGCGAAGAGTTTTTAGATGTGCAATATCGTGGAGAAAATATGAAATACGGCTATTGGAATACGCGTGCCGAAGCATTGTACAAAATGGAAGAAATTATGAACGAGCCGTCAGACGAAGGATTGGCAAAAACGCTCGATCGCTTTTGGCAAGCGCTCCAAGACTTAGCGGTAAACCCCTCGAATTCAGGGGCACGCTCCGTCGTTCGTCAGCGCGGCATCGCTGTCGCGGAGACGTTTCATTATTTATCGAGCTCACTCAAATCGATTCGTGATGATATTAAAAATGAGCTTGACGTAACAGTGAAAGCTGTAAATTCATTGGCGCGTCAGTTAAATGACTTAAACAAACAAATTGGTGAAGTCGAAGTGCACGGCTATTTGCCGAACGATTTATATGATGAACGAAATCGGCTGTTAGATGAGTTGTCGCAATATGTGAACGTTAAGGTGACTCCTGTGCCAAGTGGCGGCAGTGCATTAAAAATTGCCGAAGGACGTTTTACGGTAGAGTTAACGGATCGCAACGGTACACCTTTTGGAAAACTAGTGGATGGAAATACAGGTGTATTTAATGAAATAAAAGTAGAATATGAAGCAACAGGGGAGAAATATGTAAGTGAAATGAAATTAGGAAATGACCCCTTGAATTTTCTGAACTTTAAAGAGAATGGAAAAGTAGGAGCATTACTTCATTCTTACGGATATGTCGGTGGTATAGGACTATACCCAGAAATGTTGAACAACTTAAACGCCATGGCAAAAGCGTTTGCGGATGAATTTAACAACATTCATTCAACAGGTTGGAGTATTACTGAGATTAAATCGAGTACAAAACTCGCAAGTAACGATTTCTTTACGTATAATCCGTCGGATGTGGCAGGAACGCTTAACGTTCATCCCGACATTATGAACTCTTTGGATCGTATTGCTGCATCAAAATCAACATCACCATCGACACCGGGACAAATCGGCGACGGAAGTAACGCTCAAGCGTTAGCGGAAGTAAAAAACGGCATGATGAATATCGCTGGCAATACGACAACAATTCAAAACTTTTATGAAAGCTTAATCGGGCAAATGGCGGTGAATGCCCAAGAGGCGAAACGGTTGTCGCAAAATAGTGAGACGCTTCGTCAATCGGTCGATGAACGGCGCATGGCGGTCAGCTCCGTATCGCTTGATGAAGAAATGATGAACATGATGAAATTCCAGCATGCGTATAACGCCTCTGCACGTATGATTACAATGATTGACCAAATGCTAGACAAAATCATTAATAACATGGGTCTTGTCGGAAGGTAGGTGAACGGTAAATGCGTGTAACACAAATGATGCTTGCGAATAATACGCTTCGTAACGTAAGCAAAAGCTACGATAAGCTTGGCACGTATCAGCAACAGCTCGCGACAGGGAAAAAAATTCATCGCCCATCTGAAGATCCTGTCGTGGCCATGAAAGGGATGCACTATCGTACGAGCTTAACGGAAATTGAGCAATTTCAACGCAATCTTTCTGAGGCGTACACGTGGATGGAAAACTCGGAATCAGCGTTAGGTCATACGACAAATGTTTTGCAGCGCGCTCGCGAACTCATTGTCCAAGCGAAAAACGGCACGCTCGGTTCTGAAGATCGTCAAGCGATTGCCCGTGAAATCGAACAGTTGAAAAAAGACTTAGTGCAAGTGGCGAACACGAAAGTGGCAGGAAAGTATATTTTTAATGGAACAAACATCGAACAAGCGCCGGTCACAGACGGCCCGCCTCCGGCTGTCAACAACAACAACGATGATTTTATGGTCGAAGTGGCGAAAGGGGTAAAATTAAAAATTAATGTCACGCCTAACAATGTATTTAAACAAGGATTGTTCGATACGTTGCAGGATATTGAAAATGTGTTAAACGGTACATCGACATCAGGAAAAACTTTAGATAACTTATTATCTGATTTGGATAATCATTTCAACGACGTACTTGCCGAACGGGCGGAGCACGGGGCGCGCGTGAACCGTCTAGAGCTCGTGGAGCAACGTCTTGCCGAACAACAGCTGATCGCCAAACGAATGATTTCGGATAACGAAGATGCTGATATTGAAAAAATTATTACGGAATTAAAGTCGCAAGAAAGTGTGCATCGGGCAGCGCTTTCTGTCGGGGCGCGCATCATTCAGCCAACGCTCGTCGACTTCTTGCGTTAAGGGGATGATGAACGATGAGAATCCCGCAGCTAACGATGCAAGCAACATTTCCGCAACTATCGATCACCATTGAACGCGGGTATATGCATATGCGCCAACAACAAGCAGAGCTGTCGATCGAGCAGCCGCAACCGCAATTGGAAATGAAAACGACGCCTCCGCGCCTAACGATCGACCAGACGGAAGCGCGTGCGGATGTGGATTTAAAACATATTTTTCGCCGCATAGAAGAAGCGGCGCAAGAAGGGTATGCGACTTGGTTATCGTATTTAGAAACGACAGCGATGCAAGGCGATGAATTAATGCGCATTGAACAAGGCGGCGACGTGCTCGCGATGCAAGCACAAGCGAACAGCGAGCGCCCGTCTTTCGACTATAACGTTGGGCTAATTCCACGTCCGTTTAGCGTAAAAATCGGCTTTGAACAAGGGCGCATCGAGATGAATTGGCAAACGTCAAGGGTGCGCATTCATATCGAACCGCGCCCTGTACAAATCGACTATAAACCGAACGTCGTGCATATCGATTTAGCGCGCCATAACGAGTTGCGCATCGATGTGAGCGTATAAATGAGGGATGAACATGAACATCGAAACGAAATACCACGGAACGATCGAGCTGTCTGACATGGCGATCGTGTCATTCGAACACGGGCTACCGGGATTTGAACATGAAAAGCAGTTCGCCTTGCTGCCGATTCACGATTCGCCATTTACCGTTTTGCAATCCATTAAAAACAAAGACGTAGCGTTTGTCATGATCGAGCCGTTTTCGTACTTTCCAACATACGAAGTCGAACTCGATGATGCAACGTGTGAACAATTAAACATTCAAGCAGAAAACGACGTGGCGCTCTACGTCATTTTAACGGTTGCCGAACCGTTTACAAACACGACGGCAAACTTACAAGCACCTGTCGTCATTAACGTTCGCGAACGAATCGGCAAGCAAGTCATTTTAACAAATACGCGATACAAAACGAAACATCGGATATTTCCAGAAACGGTTGAGGCGAAATAAGGGGGCGGGAACGATGCTTGTATTAACGCGCAAATTAAAAGAAGCGATCCACATTGGTGACGATATCGAAGTCGTTGTTCTCGCCATCGATGGCGATCAAGTGAAGCTTGGCATTCGCGCGCCGAAGCATATCGACGTGCATCGAAAAGAAATATATCTCGCTATTCAACAAGAAAACAACGCAGCATCACTCGCCTCCATGACTTCGCTTCAACAACTATCCGATCAACTAAAGAAAGGAGGGGAAGAAAATGAGCGTTAGCATCGGCGGCGTTCACGTTCCTGGCGTCATCGCGCGCATCGTTCAAGACAACAAAGCGATCGCCGAACAAGCATTAAATGAAATCATTAATAAACATAAAGACGACCCAGCGCGCATCGTCAAAGAAATCCAGCAGCCATCACCGTTCTCACAATTTCTTGACATTAAAGTATAAAATTTTTTTTCATCACCCTATTAAACTTTGAAAAAACGAGCCGATAATAAACATGAGAGCAAGAAAGAAGGGCGGCCGACTTCATTCTTGCTAACTAAAAACCACATGGACGTGGGAAAACAAATTCAAGGAGGAATATAAAATGAGAATTAACCACAACATCGCGGCGTTAAATACGTATCGTCAATTGACAACTGGAAGTGCAAATGCAGCAAAATCTATGGAAAAATTATCGTCTGGTCTTCGTATTAACCGAGCAGGTGATGATGCTGCAGGGCTTTCTATCTCTGAAAAAATGCGCGGTCAAATTCGCGGATTAGAGCAAGCGTCACGAAATGCGCAAGACGGTATTTCGTTAATTCAAACAGCTGAAGGTGCGTTAAATGAGACGCATGCCATTCTTCAACGTATGCGTGAATTAGCGGTGCAAGCGGCAAACGATACAAACACAGATGAAGATCGTCAAGCTATTCAAGACGAGGCAAACCAATTAGCTAAAGATTTAAATCGTATTGCAAATAATACAGAGTTTAACACACAGAAACTTTTAACTGGCACAGGTGGACCTAACGGAGATGGTTCTTTTGCATTCCAGGTGGGAGCAAATGAGAATCAAACTATTACCTTAACAATTTCTGATATGACTGCCGGAACAGGTCTCCAAGTTGCAACAGGAGACGATGAATCGGCTGATGCGATTGATATTAGTAGCGACTCTGCAACTGCTACAGCAGCTATCACAACTATTAACGATGCAATAAAAACAGTTTCTGCAGAGCGTTCGAAACTAGGTGCATACCAAAATCGTCTAGAGTATTCTATTAATAACTTAAACACATCTGCAGAAAACTTAACAGCTGCGGAATCTCGTATTCGCGACGTAGATTATGCTTTAGCCGCATAAGCGGTGACAAGCACAGTCGTCCTAGCTGGAAACGGCTAGTGAGGATAACCGGGTGAATTGCTGGAAACCCCTTAGAGCCTTTGGCGCCACAACGAAGCTGGAAACGGCAAGCGTGACGGCGTGAAAAGTCAAGGGATTGGGCAACCAGCAGCCAAGCTCCTGTGACGAAAGTCTGGAGAAGGTTCAACGACTAGGGTATACCGCCTAAGGCGAGCGCTATGGCGATGAAACCCGTAGGTGAAGCGATGGTGAGAGACATCGTGAATCCGAAGTGCCCGGCCCCTAACAGGTAAAGCTGAGGGTGAAGATATAGTCTAGTCATTTGCGAAAGCAAATGTTCGCACGATGGCGAAAGAAATGATGGAGTTCACGAAGAACAACATCCTCTCTCAAGCAGCACAAGCAATGTTGGCTCAATCCAATCAAATGCCACAAGGAGTTTTGCAGTTACTTCGGTAATTTGATTGGAAGGGCGTCTTAGCTGGAAACGGCTAAGAGGATAACTGGGTGAATTGCTGGGAAGCCCTAAAGCTTTCCTTGCCACAACGAAGCTGGAAACGGCAAGCGTGACGGCGTGAAAAAAGGAAAGATGCTACAATGGGTAATCAGCAGCCAAGCTCCTGTGAGGAAACTCTGGAGAAGGTTCAACGACTAGGACATACCACCTAAGGCGAGTGCTATGGTGATGAAGTCCGTAGGGAATTTCCCGAAGTGCCCAGCCCTTCGCTAGCTGAACGGCTAGAAAGGTGAAGAGATAGTCTACACAACGATCGAAAGACGTTGCGGCATGGCAAGCCAACCAACAACCACAAGGAGTATTGCAATTACTCCGCTAATAAAACAACAAGAGGCCTTAGGATTCCTAAGGTCTCTTGTTTCGTTCTCTCCATTTGTATATGACAGACCAGTAACTTCGTTGCAACGTGTCTGCAATTTCTTGAATAGTTGCTCCATTCTTTTTCATCTCGTTTATTAGTTGTATCTCCTCGTCAGTGTACTTTTTCCAACGGTCAGCGCTACTTACTAAAATTTTGAAGTCAGGGTGTTCCCTTTTCCATTTTTCCTCTTCCATGTGCAAGCGTTCGTTCCAATTTGTTTTGTAATACATGGATGGACAATCGAGCGTAATAGGAGAAATAACGTCTAAAAATGTGAATGTTTCCTTTACAGATGTCGTTTTTAAAATGACTCCTTGTCCATCTTTTCGGTTGCTGAAGTGAAATTTTATACGAAAAGTACGGAAGATGTGTTGTTGTAATTGCTGGAGTTCTGTTGCTGTATAGCATTGTAAGTAGAGATAAATGTGTGGTGTTAAGTAAATATGTTTTTTTCGAACATTTATTCTTGAAGAGATACAAAGAGCACCATCGTCCATGTATAAAACAGCAAGAAAGTGGGGCAGTGTACAATACGGCAACAAACGTACAGGAACATGTTTTCCTCCGTTGGCATCATAAAAGTGGGCATATAATGCAGTGAACAATGGCAAAGAAGCGGAACGAATACATTGACTCTTTGGTGTGATGTACAATAATTTATCAAAAAATGATACTTTCCACCGTCGATATTCTTTTTGGGCTATTCCAAAATGTTCACGGTAACTATGATTTTTTCGTCGACTGTTTGAATAAATCTTTGTAATTTCCCCGTCGCCTATAATGCTAGCAATTAAAATATTTTGCTGAATAGGATTTAATCGAAAGAAATCTTCCATGTAGGTTTCCCTCCTAATAAGAACATACATTCTTGTTTTTACTTATTATAACGTATTTTTGGGAATCAGTGTTTGTTTTTTATGAAAGAGGACTGTGTATATGATTGTTTTTTGTCTCTCGTCTCGCAAATATAAGTTCCCTTGTCGTAACAACGTTATTGCATATGAACGAGATCGTATATTGTTTTCCCTTGTCTGCTAAAGTACGAAGAACAAAAACGAAACCCGGTAACCCCACCACATAGATGAAGTGTTTTTCTTTTTCCCCCTTCAAATTTTCCTTCCTTCATCCGATATAAACGGTAGGAACGTATATGCAAAGGAGCGAACGGTGATGATCGAACGAATTTCTTCTTCTCATTCTTCCACATATATGTATGAAAAAATAACAGAGCGTCCAACAGAGCAGCCAAAGCAAGAGCAAGCGACCGTGCAGCAAGCGACAGCCAAGCAAGATGAAGAACGCATCTCAAAACAAAAACTTGAAGAAATCGTCAAAGGGATGAACGAATTTTTACAGCCGAGCCATACGTCGTTAAAGTTTAATGTGCATGAAGATTTAAAAGAGTATTATATTCAACTAATCGATGATCGAACGAAGGAAGTTGTGCGGGAAATTCCGCCGAAAAAATTGTTGGATATGTACGCGGCGATGATGAAGTTTGTCGGTTTGATCGTCGACCGAAAAATTTAGGAGGTGGTCAGTTATGAGCATGATGCGAATTGGTGGATTGGCAAGCGGAATGGATATCGATCAAATTGTCGGCGATTTAATGAAAGTCGAGCGTGCGCCAATTGATAAATTAAAACAAAAAAAGCAATTGCTTGAATGGCAGCGCGACGCATATCGCGATATGAACCGTTTATTAGACGCATTAGATAAACATATTTTCGACGGTGTGATGCGCCAAAGCACGTTTTTGCAGAAAAAAGTGACGAGTTCGAATGAGAACGTCGTGACGGCAACTGCCACTCCGTCCGCTGCAAACCAAACAGTAGAAATTAGCAATATTACACAACTTGCAACAGCGGCAAGATGGACGTCTGAAAGTGCCATCCAAACTGTAGGGGCGTTTGATCCGAATGCGAAATTGAAAGATGTTACCTTTCTGGTGGGGGGAGTTACCCCTGTTACCTTGACAAGTTCGTTAACAGTTAAATTGGCTGTAACAGATCCTAGCGGCGATACAAAAAATGTTGAAATAAGTGTGGATCCAAACAATGATACAATTCAGTCAGTTATCAATAAAATGAATCAACATACAGATCTGGGTGTAAACGCATTTTTTGACGACGTCACAAAAAAAGTGGTTATTAACAAAAAACAAACAGGGGCTGGCGCTTCTATACAAGTTATTGAGGGACAAGAATTGTTTCAAGCATTTGGTTTTACAGCTGCCCTAAACAGTCTGGAACTGACAGGGAAAGTTGACGGACAAAACGCCCGATTTACAATTAACGGTCTTGAAACAGAGCGCACGTCGAACACGTTTACAATTAACGGTATGACGTATACGTTAAAAAATACGCATGCAGGGACGGTAACGATATCCTCAACAACAAATACGGATGCAATTTTTAACTCAATTAAATCGTTTGTCGATAAGTATAATGAAACGATTGATGAAATCAATAAAAAGCTAAAAGAAACGCGTTATCGCGATTATCAGCCGCTTACAGATGAGCAGCGTGAGAAGTTGACGGAAAAGCAGGCGGAGAAGTGGGAGGAGAAAGCGAGAAGCGGCATTTTGCGCGGCGACTCGATTTTATCAAACGCCCTCTCTAGCATGCGCCAAGCGTTGTATCGAAAAGTTGAAGCAGCGACAGAAGGGTTTCAACAGCTTGCGCAAATTGGCATTACCACAACACCAAACTATTTAGATGGCGGAAAGCTCATTATTGACGAAGCCAAGTTAAAACAAAAAATTGAAGAAAATCCAGAAGCGGTGTATCGACTCTTTAGTAACAGTGGTGAAGGGGCGAACAAAGGAATCGTCCGTCAACTGCGCGATGAAATAAAAAAGACGATCAAAAGCATTGAGGATAAAGCAGGAAATACGTTCAAAGTTGCGAATCAATATATCATTGGAAAAAGTATCCTTGATCTTGATACGCGCATTAGTGCGGCGGAAGATCGGTTAAAACGAGTAGAGAACCGTTATTGGAAGCAGTTTTCTGCGATGGAAAAGGCGGTGCAGCGGGCAAATTCGCAAAGTATGTATTTGATGAACGCTTTTGGCGGCGGGGGACAATAATTTAGGAGGTTGAACGATGAACCCATATCAGTCTTATCAAACGAACGCGGTGCAAACAGCGTCGCCGGGAGAGTTAACGCTCATGCTTTATAACGGATGTTTAAAATTTATTGCACAAGCGAAAAAAGCAATTGAAGAAAAAAACATTGAAGCGCGCAATACGAACTTGTTGAAAGCGCAAAAAATTATTCAAGAGCTGATGGTGACGCTCAATATGGAATATGAAGTGGCGAAGTCGATGATGACGATGTACGACTATATGTATCGTCGACTTGTAGAAGCAAACATTAAAAGCGATGTGACGATTTTAGAGGAAGTAGAAGGGTACGTGAAAGAATTTCGCGATACGTGGAAACAAGTCATTCAGCTGAATCGTCAACGTCAATATGCGCAAGGCGGTCACGTGTAATGAACGTCGTTGCGGAACTTTTTGAGGCGACGGCGGCGATCGTGACGTTGCTTCGTGAGCCGATCGAAAGAGAGAAGCGTGAAGCTGTCATTGAACAAATCGAACAACTGCTTGAAAAGCGGGAACAGTTGCTCAAGCATCTTCCGCATATGCTAACAGATGAACAAAAACAAATGGGGAAAGAGTTGCTTTCGCTTGATCGAGAGGCAAATGAACTTCTTCGCCAGCTGAAACAACAAATTCAACAAGATTTAAAACAAACGAAACAAACGAAAATTGCCGCTGAGCGTTATGATGAGTTATACGATTCACTAGCGATAGACGGCATGTTTTATGATAAACGAAGGTAGGTATGAACATGTTACAATTAACTCCAGAACAATTAACAGTCGTTCGTCAATATGCGACGTTATTAGACACGATTGAGGAAGGATTTCAGTACGTTAAGGAAAGTTTTGTGGATTATGAGCGGAAGCAAGGGGACGTCGTGCTTGCCGACATTTTAGAAGCGTTCGATCAAATTGATGCGGTAAATGAGCGGTCGCTCGCGCAATTTTTTGTTGGGGAGGAAGCGGTGCTGCAAGAGCTGAAACGATTTTCTTCTGTTATCGAGGAAGCGTGGAAGTTAGATGGAAAGTTGCAAGACACGAATGGAAAGCAACAAGTCGTTGAACAACATTTAGCCCCAGCGTTTGAGGCGTGGAAAGTAAGCATGATGCAACATCTTCGTCCGTATATTGAACAATAATAGAAGGTGCGAGTGAATCGCACCTTCTATCGTTTAAAACGCTTCTGTAATTGTAACGTTTACTTCCTTTCGCAAGTCGATTTCAAACGGTGATTTGAGCGTCTCTCCGTTCGGATTTTGTAAAATGCGAACGACAGGGCGAAGTGGATATTCAGGGAAAATTTTCGAGACGACACCGCGATATCCTGTATTTAATACGATGTTTGTGCCAAGCGGATAAATAGCAACATATTTCAAAAACGTTTTAATGAGTTCATAATCAAACAACGTGTTGCCAGCTGCGCATAAATATTCGGCCGCTTCGTGTGGCGAATGTTGTTGGCGATGATCGCGTGGTGAAGTGAGTGCATCAAACACGTCTGCGATCGCAATAATGCGCGCGAATTCGTGAATGTATTTGCCAGCGGCTTTGTGGGGGTAACCGCTTCCGTCAAAACGTTCATGATGTTGCAAGGCACAGTAAGCGGAAGATGGTGAAATATTATTTTGCTTTTTCAATAGTTCAAATCCAAATTCCGTATGATGTGATATAATTCGGCGTTCCTCAGGGCTAAGAGGCCCTTTTTTCGCCCAAAGTGCACTCGGAATTTGCGTCATGCCGATATCAAATAAAAGCGCCCCAACACCTAAATCGAGCAATTGTTGCGAGGAATAACCTTTCGCTAATCCGATGACACCTGCGATCGTTGCGACGTTGACCGAGTGATGAAAAAAATATCCCTTTGAAATAACAAGGTCGGATAAGTTAATGAGCAAGTTTTCTCTGCTTAATAAGTAGTCTAAAATTTCTTTAAATATTTTTTGATATTCTTGCCCGAGATCTAGCGAAGATACGCGTTGAACAGCTTTTTGTTCTTCGATGAGTTCCGTCATCGTTTCGTACACTTTTTTTACGGCTTGTTGTCGTACAACCGGGCTAATCGTTGGCTTTTCTTCAATGTCAAATGTAAAAATGTCGTGAATATAAATATGACGAATGCCGTTTTCGCGCAATCCGCGAATGTATGAGTCGGTCAGTTTCACTCCTTTAGCAAGCAAAACTGCACCGTTCGGTCCGTAAATATCGACGGCGAGCACATCGCCACTTTTTGCTTCAAATATATGCACTTTGCGCATGCGATCACACCTCAGCAGAAAAATACGAACGCTTTTTCATCATCTATAAATTATAGCATAATTATCCATCGTTTTGTTCATCATTTTTTCACAAAAAATGTGACGATTGAGGAGGAGTTTTGTAGGGAATTGTAGAAATAAGTAATCAACCTTTCATAAAAGGAGGAACAGCGTATGAAATACAACATTCGCGGAGAAAACATCGAGGTTACACAAGCGATTCGAGAATATGTCGAGAAAAAAATTGGGAAATTGGAACGTTATTTTGAATCAACGGAAGGAGTTACTGTTCACGTTAACTTGAAAGTATATAACGATAAACAATCGAAAATTGAAGTCACGATCCCAATGCCACAAATTGTATTGCGTGCGGAAGAGCGCCACGACGATATGTATGCGGCAATCGATTTGGTCGTCGATAAACTCGAACGCCAAATTCGTAAACATAAAACGAAAGTGAATCGAAAAATGCGTGAAAAAGAAGCAAACGGTGTGACGCTTACAGCAACTGCTCCTGTCGCAACAGAAGAGCATGAGGAAGAAGAATTTGAAGTTGTACGTACGAAGCGTTTTAGCTTAAAACCGATGGATAGCGAAGAAGCGATTTTACAAATGAATATGCTTGGTCATAACTTTTACGTCTTTATTAATGCGGAAACAAACCGCACAAACGTCGTTTACAAACGAAAAGATGGCAAATACGGCTTAATTGAAGCGAACTAATCTTCCCACCCTCTGTCGAATCGAGACAGGGGGTGGTATAATGTGAAAGGAGGTGAAAAAGGGTGGAAGCGATTTTACGCGAAATTTTAGCGAAATTGACAAATATCGAAAAAAACTTCTTGTCTTTTCAACAAGAAGTGCGTGAGCGGTTTGCACAAATTGATGAGCGGTTTGCACAAATTGATGAGCGGTTTGCACAAATTGATGAGCGGTTTGCACAAATTGATGAGCGGTTTGCACAAATTGATGAGCGGTTTGCACAAATTGATGAAAGATTCGCTCAAATCGATCAGCGTTTTGAAAACATGGAGGCTCGATTAGTGGCGCTTGAACAAAAAATGGAAGAAACAAATGAGCGGATTAGCCGCCTCGAGGAAGAAATGTGTGATGTCAAGAAGCGCCTTGCACGCGTTGAAACACAATTAGACGAAGTCAAAGAAACGGTGCATCGTCTCGAAGTTCAACTGGCGAATGACGTGCACACATTACTGCAAAACATTTATAAAAAGATCGATGAAAAAGGATTTGAAATTTATGCATTAAATAAACGTTTGCTTAGAGTGGAAGCCTCCATTGAACAACTACAGTCGCAAGTGTAATCCAGCGAAGATGCTGGCTTTTTCTTTTTCCCCATCTCCCACTTCATCCTTCGTATGAGTTGTCACCTTTTCCTGTAAATGATATCATGTAGATTAGTGATTCTATAATTAAGGAGCGTTTTCATATGCTTGGAATGTTAAAAAAAGTGTTTGATCCGAATAAACGGCAAATTGCGCGATTAGAAAAAATCGCGAATGAAATTGATGCGCTCGGTCCACAAATGGCGCAGCTTTCTGATGACGAATTGCGTCAAAAAACAGAGCAATTTAAAGCTCGTCTTGAAAAAGGAGAAACGCTTGATGATTTGCTTGTCGAAGCGTTTGCGGTCGTTCGTGAAGCTGCAAAACGCGTGCTCGGCATGTATCCGTATAAAGTGCAATTGATGGGGGGCATCGCCCTTCATGAAGGCAATATTGCTGAAATGAAAACAGGGGAAGGAAAAACGTTAACCGCAACGATGCCTGTCTATTTAAATGCATTAACAGGAAAAGGCGTCCACGTCGTGACAGTAAACGAATACTTAGCAAGCCGCGACGCACACGAAATGGGCAGATTGTATCAATTTTTAGGCTTATCGGTCGGTCTCAATTTAAGCAATATGTCGCGCGAAGAAAAACAAGCGGCTTACAACGCCGATATTACGTACGGAACGAATAACGAATTTGGTTTCGATTATTTGCGCGATAACATGGTGTTGTATAAAGAACATATGGTACAACGTCCGCTTCATTATGCGATTATTGACGAAGTCGACTCGATTTTAATTGATGAAGCGCGTACACCGCTCATTATTTCAGGTACAGCGCAAAAGTCTACAAAATTGTACATTCAGGCGAACGCATTTGTGCGCACGTTAAGACGAGATGTCGATTATACGTACGATGAAAAAACGAAAAGCGTGCAGCTCACGGAAGAAGGAATGAACAAAGCAGAGCGCGCGTTTGGAATCGATAACTTATTTGATTTAAAACATGTGACGTTAAACCATCATATTAACCAAGCGTTGCGCGCCCACGTTGTCATGCAGCGCGACGTTGATTATGTCGTTGAAGACGGAAAAATCGTTATCGTCGATCCGTTCACAGGTCGTTTAATGCGCGGACGCCGATATAGCGATGGGCTTCATCAAGCGATCGAAGCGAAAGAAGGGCTTGAGATTCAAAATGAATCGATGACGCTGGCGACGATCACGTTCCAAAACTATTTCCGCATGTATGAAAAGCTAGCGGGGATGACGGGAACAGCGAAAACAGAAGAAGAAGAGTTTCGTAACATTTACAATATGCAAGTTGTCGTCATCCCGACAAATAAACCAGTCATTCGCGATGACCGTCCAGATTTAATTTATCGTACGATGGAAGGAAAGTTTCGCGCAGTTGTTGAGGATATCGCAGAACGCCATGCGAAAGGGCAACCTGTCCTCGTTGGTACGGTATCCATTGAGACGTCTGAGTTGTTGTCAAGCATGTTAACGAAGCGCGGCATTCGTCATAACGTTTTAAACGCGAAAAACCATGCGAAAGAGGCAGAAATTATTGCGCAAGCAGGTCAAAAAGGTGCGGTAACGATTGCGACGAACATGGCAGGGCGCGGAACGGACATTAAACTTGGCGAAGGCGTGCGCGAACTTGGCGGTTTAGCCGTCATCGGGACGGAGCGTCACGAAAGTCGCCGCATCGATAATCAGCTGCGCGGTCGTTCTGGTCGTCAAGGAGATCCGGGGGTATCGCAATTTTACTTGTCGCTTGAAGATGAACTGATGCGTCGCTTCGGTTCAGAAAATATGATGGCGATGATGGATCGCTTAGGGATGGACGATTCACAGCCAATTCAAAGTAAAATCGTTTCAAAGGCGGTTGAGTCGGCACAAAAACGTGTCGAAGGAAATAACTTCGATGCACGTAAACAACTATTGCAGTACGACGATGTATTGCGCGAACAACGCGAAATTATTTATCGCCAACGTTTCCAAGTGCTTGACTCAGAAAACTTGCGCGACATTGTTGAAAAAATGATCCAATCGGTCATCGAGCGCGTCGTGCGCATGCACACGCCAGAAGATGAAATGCCAGAGGAATGGAATGTGCAAGCGATTGTTGATTATGTGCAAGCGAACCTTCTTTATGAAGGGGATGTGACGATTAACGACTTGCGTGGCAAAGAACCAGAAGAAATGATTGAATTCATTTGGAATAAAGTGCGCGCACGTTATGACGAAAAAGAAAGCCGCATTCCAGCTGAGCAAATGCGCGAGTTTGAGCGCGTCATCGTCTTGCGTGCCGTTGATATGAAATGGATGGAGCATATCGATGCGATGGAACAGCTGCGCCAAGGTATTCATTTGCGTGCGTACGGTCAAATTGATCCGTTGCGTGAATATCAAATGGAAGGATATGCGATGTTTGAAGCGATGATCGCTTCCATCGAGGAGGAAGTCGCACGTTACATGATGAAAGCAGAAATTGAAAACAACCTTGAGCGTCAAGAAGTGGCGAAAGGTGAGGCGGTCCACCCGAAAGAAGGAGAAGAAGTGAAGCGCAAGCCGGTGAAAAAAACGGTGGAAGTTGGTCGGAATGATCCGTGCCCGTGCGGAAGCGGAAAAAAATATAAACATTGTTGTGGACGATAAGTGAGGGACTTTTCCCTCGCTTTCGTTATGTTGCGTTCGTGATGACGTTTGAATACAATAATGGTTGAGGTGAATGACATGATCGATTTAGTAGAAATTAAGCAAGAGCTTGAGAAAATGGCTAAGCGATTAGCGGATATTAGGGGGTCTCTTTGACCTCGAAACGAAAGAAGCGCGCATTGAACAGCTAGAAGCACAAATGGCCGCTCCTGATTTTTGGGACGATCAAAAAGCAGCCCAATCGGTCATTAGTGAAGCGAATGCGTTGAAAGATTTAGTCGGTGAATTTCGCTCGCTTGAAGAGCGGTTCGAAAATTTAGAAGTGACGTACGAGCTTGTGAAAGAAGAGCCAGATGAAGAATTGCAAAAAGAGCTCGTGGCTGAGGCGAAAAAATTATCGAAAGACTTTAGCGAATTTGAACTGCAATTGTTGTTAAACGAACCGTACGATAAAAATAACGCCATTTTAGAACTTCATCCTGGTGCAGGTGGAACAGAGTCACAAGACTGGGCATCGATGTTGCTGCGCATGTATACGCGCTGGGCGGAGAAAAAAGGATATAAAGTGGAAACGCTCGATTATTTGCCCGGTGAGGAAGCAGGTATTAAAAGCGTCACATTGTTAATTAAAGGGCATAATGCATACGGATATTTAAAAGCAGAAAAAGGCGTCCATCGCCTCGTGCGCATTTCACCGTTCGATGCTTCCGGCCGCCGTCATACGTCGTTCGTTTCATGCGAAGTTGTCCCTGAATTCGATGACAACATTGAAATCGACGTGCGCCCAGATGAAATAAAAGTCGATACGTATCGTTCAAGCGGTGCCGGCGGTCAGCACGTCAATACGACAGACTCAGCTGTACGCATTACACACATTCCAACGGGCATTGTCGTCACATGCCAATCAGAGCGTTCACAAATTAAAAACCGTGAAAAAGCGATGAATATGTTAAAGGCGAAATTGTATCAAAAGAAATTAGAAGAACAACAAGCGGAGCTCGCAGAAATTCGCGGCGAACAAAAAGAAATTGGCTGGGGAAGCCAAATTCGCTCATACGTCTTCCATCCATACTCGCTCGTGAAAGATCATCGAACAAATACGGAAGTCGGGAATGTTCAAGCGGTGATGGACGGAGAAATTGATGTGTTTATCGACGCGTATTTACGCTCCAAATTAAAACAAGGATAAGGTGTCCGACATGGGCACCTTTTGTTGTATATTATTGACGCCTAAAAAAAGAGCGTGATAATCTGGGCATAACGAAAGGAGGGAATAACATGGCAGTAGACAAAAAAGTGCTTCATGAGATGATTGAACAGTTAAGCGAATCCGATCAAAAATCAGTCTACGAATTTTTATTGCATTTACTGCAAAGAGCAAAAAAAGATCATAAATGGTGGGATGAAATGGAAGAAGAAGCGTTGTTAACAGAAGAAGAAAAACGCCAGTTACAAGGAGATGAAGGATATGTGACTGGTGGTGATGCAAAACGTGAATTTGGCTTACAAGTTGATTTACCGTAAGGAAGCAGTAAAATTTCTTGCTAAGCAAGAGAAAGAAGTACAAGAACGGATAGCTATATTGTGTTAAAAGGATTGCTTTACAGTTCTCCTCAAGGAGACATTAAAAAATGAGGGGACAACAAGGTTTGTACCGTCTACGTGTTGGCACATACCGCATTCTTTTCCGCATTGATCACCACGAACAAATAATTTACATCGAGGCGATTGGAAATCGAGGAGACGTATATTAACTTCACTATATTAAATCATTATTGCGTTAATTCGATGTCATTTACTTCCTATATCGGGCATGCTATACTCACGAGGGAAGGTGAGAAGCATGCGAAAAAGAAGCAACATAACAAATCCATTCGTTGAAAAAGTGCTCGAATACGTATACATTCTTATCGGCTCGGCCGTTGTGGCCGTTGCGTTCAATTTATTTTTACTCCCGAATCGTGTCGCATCTGGTGGGGTAAGCGGCATCAGTACGATTTTACATGCGACGCTCGGCTGGCAGCCAGCGTACGTACAATGGGCGCTTAACATTCCGCTATTTATCGCAGGTGTGCTATTGCTCGGAAAGCAGTTTGGTGTAAAAACGTTAGTCGGTACCGCCTTTTTACCGTTTGTCGTTTATTTGACACATGACGTGGCACCGGCAACGCACGATCCATTGCTTGGGGCGCTATTTGGTGGCATTGGCGTCGGCATAGGACTAGGCATCGTTTTTCGAGGTCGCGCATCGACGGGAGGAACAGATTTAGCTGCTCAAATTATTCATAAATATACAGGTTTATCGTTAGGGACGTGCGTTATTTTAATTGATGGTTTAATCGTTTTAACCGCAGCGTTTGTGTTCGATTTAGAACGGGCGCTATATGCATTAATTGCGTTATTTGTAACGAGTAAAACGATTGACTTTGTCCAAGTTGGTTTTGGCAATTCAAAAATGGCAATGATTATTACAACAAAAGAAGAACAAGTGCGGGAAGCGATTTTGCATAAAATTGACCGCGGTGTGACAAAACTACGTGCATACGGTGGATATACAGAAAAAGAGCGCACGATGCTTATGTGCGTTGTGGCACAAAGCGAGTTCACAAAATTGAAACAATTAGTGAAAACCATTGATCCGTCTGCATTTGTCGTCGTTATGGATGCAGCGGAAGTGCTTGGCGAAGGATTTAAACGTGCCTAACGTAAAAACGATGCGATATAATAGAAGTGTATGAAAATGTTGACAAGGGGGATTTCGTATGAAGAAAAAGCTACTTAGCTTATTTGCTGGTACAGCGATCGTGTTAGCTGCCTGTGGCGGAGGGGATAGCGCGAGCGAAAAACCAGCCAACGGTGGCGGGGACACAGCTTCAGCCGCAGAAGCCGTTTACAAAAAATCATGTGCAAGCTGTCACGGACAAAATTTAGAAGGCGGCGTCGGACCTGCACTTGATAAAGTAGGCGGAAAATATTCGCAAGATGAAATTAAAGATATTATCGCAAACGGTCGCGGCGGTATGCCAGGTGGTCTACTCCAAGGCGACGATGTCGATAAAGTAGCGGAATGGTTAGCAGCGAAAAAGTAAGAGGATGCCAATGGGAGCATCCTCTTTTCATTTGTAACAGTCTTGAAATATAACTGTAAATAAAATTCGCCCCCTTTTTGTCGGAAATGATGATATAATGAACGAGGTAAGAATTTTGCAGGAATATGTAGAAAAACATCGAATACTTAGGTGGTTGCTTATGATTGAAATGCAAGATGTATATAAAACATATCCGAACGGAGTGATCGCATTAAACGGCATTTCCGTTAGGATTAAGCAAGGAGAATTTGTATATGTCGTCGGTCCGAGCGGCGCTGGGAAATCGACGTTTATTAAAATGATGTATCGCGAAGAAAAACCGACAAGCGGAAAAATTATGATTAACGGTGTGAACTTAGCGAATATAAAAGACAGCAAAGTGCCGTTGCTTCGCCGAAACATCGGAATCGTCTTTCAAGACTTTAAACTTCTTCCAAAGTTAACCGTATATGAAAACGTTGCGTTTGCTTTGGAAGTCATTGAAGAATCGCCAAAAAACATTCGCAAGCGCGTCATGGAAGTGCTTGACTTAGTTCGGTTAAAACATAAAGCGCGCTTTTATCCAGATGAATTATCGGGCGGAGAACAGCAGCGCGTGTCAATTGCCCGTTCGATCGTTAACAATCCGTCGATTGTCATTGCGGACGAACCGACAGGAAATTTAGACCCGGATACATCATGGGAAATTATGGATATTTTTGAGCGCATCAATGACCGCGGAACAACGATTGTGATGGCAACGCATAACCGTGAAATTGTCAATACGATTCGCAAGCGCGTCATTGCGATTGAACGCGGGAAAATTGCGCGCGATGAAGTGAAGGGGGAATATGGCTATGAAACTTAACACCCTTCGCCGTCATTTTCGTGAAAGTTTAAAAAGTCTCGGACGAAACGGTTGGATGACGTTTGCGTCCATTAGTGCTGTCACGGTGACGCTTTTGCTTGTTGGTGTGTTTCTCGTCATTATGCTCAACATTCAACATATAACGAAACAAATTGAACGCGATGTTGAAATTCGTGTGCATGTCGATTTAAGTGCGACAGATGCGGACAAAGGTGTGCTGCGGGCGAAACTGGAAGCTCTTTCTGGTGTAGAAAAAGTGACGTACTCATCAAAAGATGAAGAACTTCAAAAATTAATTGACAGTTTTGGGGAAGATGGGCAGTCGTTTCGTTTGTTTGAGCAAGATAATCCGTTAAGCGATGTATTTATTGTGAAAGCAAAAAATCCGCTTGATACGGAAAAAATCGCAAAACAAATTGAAGCTTTGCCTTCTGTCGGTAAAGTCAAATACGGAAAAGGGCAAATTGAAAAACTATTTGCCGCGACGAAAACGATTCGCAATGTCGGATTAGCGCTTATTATCGGGTTGTTATTTACAGCGATGTTTCTCATCTCAAATACGATTAAAATTACGATTTTTGCCCGTCGTCGTGAAATTGAGATTATGAGATTAGTAGGGGCGACTAACGGATTTATTCGCTGGCCGTTTTTCCTTGAAGGGCTATGGCTTGGCATTTTCGGTTCAATCATTCCGATCGCTATCGTTCTTTCTGCCTACTCGTACGTATTTGACTTGTTGTATCCAAAGTTGAAAGATACGTTTTTTCAACTTCTTCCTTTTTATCCGTTTGCATGGCAATTGGCGGCAGTGCTCGTTTTATTAGGGGCATGCATCGGCATGTGGGGAAGCTTGATGTCAGTGAGACGATTTTTGAAAGTATAGAAAGAGAGAGGGGTTTACGGTGCAAAAAAGATGGGGAACGATTGTTGCAGCTGTGATGCTGTTTGTTTCAAGCGTAGCTGCGCCTGCATATGCGGTGACGAAACGTGATATTCAACAGAAAAAAGAAGAAATAAAAAACGTACAACAAAAGCAGTCAACGATTGAAAATAAGATTGAACAGTCGCAACAAGAAATTGAACGGTTAAAAGCAGAACAGAAAAAAATCGATGCGGAAATAAAAAAGCTCGATTTAGCTGTCGAAGAGACGAGTGCTAACATTCGTGCGAAACAACAAAATATCGAAGAAACGAAACAGCAAATTATCGCCCTTCGCAAAGAAATCGAGGAAGTAACAGCTCGCATTGAGCAACGCAATGAGTTGTTGAAAGAGCGGGCGCGTTCGCTCCAAGAGAGCGGAGGAGTTGTAAGTTATTTAGACGTGTTGCTTGGAGCGAAAAGCTTCAGCGATTTTATCGACCGAATAAGTGCCGTTGCGACCATTTTTGAAGCGGATCGTCAAATCATTAAAGAGCAAGAAGCGGATAAAGCGTTAAAAGAAGCAAAAGAGGAGGAGCTAAACAACAACTTAGTTCGCCTGCAAAAGCAGCTGAACGAGCTGCAAAAGTTAAAACAAACGTTAAACGAGCAAATTGCGGCAAAAGAAAAACTTATGGTGCAATTGAAAGAGCAGCAAAAGCATGAAGAAGAAAAGCAACTCGCTTTAGAAGAAGAAAAAGAGTTGCTTGAAAAACAAGAAGCAGCAATGAAAAGTCAGTTACAAGAAATGATTCGTCGCCAAAAAGAACAGGAAGAAGCGCGGAAACGAGCATTATCAAGCCGCGGATCGTCGTCAGAGGGCGGTGGCAGTTTGCCTCCTGTGTCAGACGGTGCGTTTATGCGCCCGGCAAACGGTCCAATTACATCAACATTTGGACCGCGGTGGGGTGAATTTCACTACGGAATCGACATTGGAAAACGAGGGGCTAGTGTACCTATCGTTGCAGCAGCCGATGGTTATGTTTACCGCTCATACTATTCTCCGAGTTATGGAAACGTCATTTTTATCATGCATTATATTGATGGACAAGTGTACACGACAGTATATGCCCACCTCGAATCCCGCCTTGTTGGTGAAGGACAAAACGTAAGCAAAGGACAAATGATCGGCTATATGGGCAATACAGGTCGTTCGTTCGGAGCACACTTACATTTTGAATTGCATCGCGGACCTTGGAATGCATCAAAGTCTAACGCAGTCGACCCATTGAAATATATCCCGTTTTAACGATAAGCACAGCGGATAAGCTGTGCTTTTACGTATTGGTTGAGAAAGTTGTCCGTTCGGTGTAAAATAAATACATCTTCAAATAGTTATGAACGGTACAAGCTACTCATATAATGAAAACAAGTGGGCATCGCACAAGGTGTGATGCCTTTCATGTATCGAAGGGTGAGGAGGCAAACAATGAACAAAAAAACAATCGCAGCACTTATGGCTTTATCAATGTTGTTCGGTTCAGGGGTGACGTATGTCGGCATGCAGTCGCTTTCTTCCGATACGTCAACGATGACGATCAATATCCCGACGACAACGGAGAAGCCGGCGAATGAAGAGCTTCAAAAAATTGAACAAGCATACAGCATGATTAAACAAAAATACGTTCATGATGTCGATGACAAACAGCTCATCGACGGGGCAATTCAAGGAATGATCGCGACGTTAAAAGATCCGTATTCCGTTTATATGGATAAAGAAACAGCAGAACGATTTAACGAGTCGCTCGATTCTTCTTTTGAAGGAATCGGAGCGGAAGTAAGCATGGTTGACGGCAAAGTGACGATCGTTGCTCCGTTTAAAGGATCGCCTGCAGAAAAAGCCGGGCTTCGTCCGAACGATCAAATTATTAAAGTGAATGGCGAAAGTTTAGAAGGGCTTGACTTATATGAAGCGGTATTGAAAATCCGCGGGAAAAAAGGGACGGTCGCTCGCTTAGAAATTATCCGTCCCGGAGTGAACGGCGTGTTAACCATTGAAGTTGTGCGCGATGAAATTCCGATTGAAACAGTATATGCATCAATGAAAGAAGTAAATGGCAAACAAATCGGCTATATTGAAATTACATCGTTTGCGGAAAAAACAGCAGAAGATTTTAAAACGAAGTTAGCGGAATTTGAGAAAAAAGGCATCTCAGGGCTGATCATTGATGTACGCGGCAATCCGGGCGGTTACTTACAAAGTGTGGAAGATATTTTGAAAGAGCTTGTGACAAAAGATAAGCCGTATGTACAAATTGAAGAGCGCGACGGCGATAAACAACAGTTTTTCTCAAATATGACGAAGAAAAAACAATACCCTATTGTCGTGTTGATTGATAACGGAAGCGCATCAGCATCGGAAATTTTAGCGGCGGCATTAAAAGAAGCAGGCGGTTATATGCTCGTTGGTGAAAAGACGTTTGGAAAAGGAACAGTTCAACAAGCGTTGCCAATGAATGACGGAAGCCATATTAAATTAACGTTATACAAGTGGCTGACGCCAAATGGAAACTGGATTCATGAAAAAGGAATTGAACCCGATGTTAAAGTGAAGCAGCCTGACTTTTTCTATGCTCACCCGCTTCAAATCGACAAGCCTTTGGCATATGACATGAATAACGAACAAGTGAAAAGCGCTCAACAAATGTTAAAAGGTCTCGGCTTTGACCCAGGACGCGAAGACGGCTACTTTAGCAAACAAACGGAACAGGCCGTTCAATCGTTCCAAAAAGCAAACGGCTTACAAGCGACAGGAAAAATTGATAAGCAAACGGCTAATGTATTGCAAACAAAAGTGATGGAAGCGGTTCGCGATGAACGATACGACGAACAATTGAAAAAAGCATTGCAACTAATCGGAAAATAAAAACTCCCTCTTGCCTTTATAGGCAAGGGGGAGTTTTTATAAAAAGAAGCTGATGATGCCGCGTCGTTTTTGTTTTGTTGGTTGTTCGATGACTGGCTCGGTTTGTTTTTGCCGTTCAAGTTCAGCAATGCGTTGTTCGAGCTGTTGAATATATTGGATAATTTCTTCCATTTCACGTCGATGTTGCAGCAATTGAAAAGAGACGACGTCATCTGCTTTTTGTTCTATTTTTCGTTCAAGTTCATTGAGACGTTGTTCTACTTCTTCCCATTCCACATGTTCTTTTTCTTCTTCATCCACGCCGAGAAATTTATATTTTTCTAATTGTTCGATTGCTTCGTTTGTAAATACGTAATGTCCTGCTTCATTTTTTGTGCACGGAATGTTATATTTTTTCACCCAGCGTTGCACCGTTTTTGTCGATACCCCAAGACGCTTTGCTACTGCGCTCGTTTTTAACTCCATCGTTCCACGCTCCTTCCAATCATATATGAATAAACAGTTAGACACTTTTTGCGAAATTCCTTGCCTGCTGACAAAACTAGTGTTCATTCGGCAAAGAAAGTGAATTTTCGTCAACCATAAACGTTTGAAATTTGTTACAATACAAAATAGACGATCGGAAAAAATGGAGATGATGGAAATGGAATGGGGATTGGCATGGCTGAAAGCGCTCGGAACGTTTTGGCTACAACCGTTGTTATATTATGCGGTCATATTTGCTTGGTTTATCGGCTGGCGCCGTGTGCAACGAGAACGCCGAGATTTTCATACGCGCGTGTACCGAACATCCCGTGAGTGGCGTGCCCTTATTCGCTCGCGAAGCTGGCTTGCGCTCATTTTCTCGCTTGTGACTGTTGGGGCTGGGGTTGTTCTCCCAAACGATACGCTCGTCTTTTGGACAATGGTGACGATCGTATGCAGTTTGTTTATGCAGCTTCGGTTGTTGTCGGCTGCGTATGTCGGAAGCATCGTCATGTTTACCGTTAGTTTTTTTGCGCAAACAGAGTGGGGACAGCCGTTTTTTGCGCGTTTTTTCCCACAGATCACAGAAACGAACGTTACTGCTGTAGCGCTTCTAATCGGGTTGCTTTTGTTTATAGAAATGTGGCTTGTTGATCGGGAAGGAGCAGAGCTAAGTTCTCCTCGTCTTGTGACGAGTAAGCGAGGGCTTGTGATCGGGGAGCAGTTCGTTCAGCGGCTTTGGCTTGTCCCGCTGTTCATCCCAGTATCAGGGGATGGCGTGCAATCGTTTGCGGCGTGGTGGCCAATCATTTCTGGTGGCGATACGTATTCGTTCGTGCTCGTTCCGTTTTTGCTTGGTTTTTCACAACGTGTGCAAACGGGGCTGTCTGTCCATTTGGCGAAATGGACGGCCAAGCGCATCGGTTTGTTAGCGTGTGCCGTCAGTTTATTGGCGATTGCTAGTTACTGGTGGGAGCCGCTCGCGATCGTTGTTGCAGTTGTCGCTATTTTATGGAGAGAATGGATTGCTTTATCAGCGAAATTGTATGAACAAAAGCGGCCTCCGTATTTTACAAAACGGGCGAATGGGCTTGTCATTTTAGGCGTGTTGCCGAACACGCCAGCACATAAAATGGCGCTTTCGGTCGGAGAAGTGATTGTCAAGGTAAACGGTATACCTGTCGTGACGGAAGATGAATTTTACTCAGCATTGCAACATAATCGAGCATTTTGTAAGCTAGAAGTATTAAACGAGAGTGGAGAAGTTCGTTTTGCACAAACCGCTTTATTTGAAGGGGAACATCACGAACTCGGGCTGTTATTCGTAAGAGATGAGGGATAGTATGTGGTTTTTGTTAGCGTTCATTGTACCGGCATTGCTAGTTATTTTATTTACGCGGGTGACGTATAACCATTATGTCGGTACATTTCTTACTGTCGCATTATTAGTGGCGTCATACGTGAAAGGATATACGGATCAATTGTATGAAATTGTTGCTGATGTAGCGTCGCTCATCGTCGGATTTTTATATGCTAAACGCATGGTAGAAAAGCAAAAACAGTCGTAAACCTGTCCATATGGGCAGGTTTTTTCATAGAATATTTGTTCGTATTTTTCGCTTTTCGTTTCATTTGTATGGTACAATATCAAGTAGAAATGAAGTGGAGGGACCGTTGTGAGCACATTTCAATTAGTATCCGCTTATGAGCCGCGCGGCGATCAGCCGAAAGCGATTGCGAAGCTTGTCGAAGGCATTCAGCAAGGGAAAAAGCATCAAACGTTGCTTGGCGCAACAGGAACAGGAAAAACGTTTACGATTTCAAACGTCATTCAACAAGTGAATAAACCGACGTTAGTGATCGCCCATAATAAAACGTTAGCGGGGCAGTTGTATAGCGAGTTTAAACAGTTTTTCCCGAACAACGCTGTTGAATATTTTGTTAGCTATTACGATTATTATCAGCCGGAAGCGTACGTGCCGCAAACGGATACGTACATTGAAAAGGATGCGAGCATTAATGATGAAATTGATAAATTGCGCCATTCCGCGACGTCTGCGTTATTTGAACGGCGAGACGTCATTATTATCGCCAGCGTTTCATGCATTTACGGCTTAGGTTCACCGGAAGAATATCGTGAACTTGTCGTCTCCCTTCGCGTCGGTATGGAGATGGAGCGCGATCATTTGCTTCGTCGGCTTGTCGACATTCAATACGAACGAAACGATATTGATTTTCGTCGTGGAACGTTTCGGGTGCGCGGAGATGTCGTCGAAATTTTCCCAGCTTCTCGCGATGAGCATTGTATTCGCATTGAATTTTTCGGTGATGAAATTGAGCGGATCCGCGAAGTAGATGCGTTGACGGGACATGTGATGGCGGAACGAGAACATGTGGCGATTTTTCCAGCCTCTCACTTCGTCACGCGCGAAGAAAAAATGAAACTGGCAATTGAAAATATTGAAAAAGAACTAGAAGAGCGGCTTTGCGAACTGCGCGAGCAAGGAAAATTGCTTGAAGCGCAACGGTTAGAACAGCGGACGCGCTACGATATTGAAATGATGAAAGAAATGGGCTTTTGTTCAGGGATTGAAAACTATTCGCGCCATTTAACGTTGCGACCGCCTGGTTCGACGCCTTATACATTATTAGATTATTTTCCTGACGACTTTTTAATCGTCATTGATGAATCGCATGTGACATTGCCGCAAATTCGCGGCATGTATAACGGTGATAAAGCGAGAAAAGAAGTGCTTGTCGAACATGGCTTCCGCTTGCCGTCAGCGTTAGATAACCGACCGCTCACGTTTGAAGAATTTGAGCAAAAAGTAAATCAAGTCATTTACGTCTCTGCTACACCGGGTCCGTACGAGTTGGAACATTGTCCAGAAGTCGTCGAGCAAATTATTCGTCCGACCGGATTGCTAGACCCGACCATTGACGTGCGACCAATTGCAGGGCAAATTGACGATTTAGTCGATGAAATTCAAAAGCGAATCGCTTGCAATGAACGAACGCTTGTGACGACATTGACGAAAAAAATGGCAGAAGACTTAACCGATTATTTAAAAGATATCGGCATTCAAGTCGCTTATTTGCATTCGGAAATTAAAACGCTTGAGCGCATTGAAATTATTCGCGATTTGCGATTAGGTAAATACGATGTGCTCGTCGGCATTAACTTATTGCGAGAAGGGCTAGATATTCCTGAAGTGTCGCTTGTCGCGATTTTAGATGCGGATAAAGAAGGATTTTTACGTTCTGAGCGTTCGCTTATTCAAACAATTGGACGGGCAGCGCGCAATGCAAATGGTCATGTCATTATGTATGCCGATACGATCACGAAATCAATGGAAATCGCGATTAACGAAACGAAGCGACGTCGCGCCATTCAAGAAGCGTACAATCGCGAGCATGGCATCGTGCCGAAAACGATTCAAAAAGACGTTCCAGATGTTATTCGCGCGACATTTGCTGCGGAAGAAAAAGAACCGTATGAAACAAAAGACGTTCGCCATTTATCAAAAGAAGAACGTGTTGCGCTCATCGCCAAACTGGAACAAGAAATGAAAGAAGCAGCGAAAGCTCTTCATTTTGAACGGGCTGCTGAGCTGCGCGATCTCATTTTAGAATTGAAAGCTGAGGTGTAATGAATGGATCATATTGTCGTCAAAGGAGCGCGTGCGCACAATTTAAAAAATATTGATGTCGTCATTCCGCGCAACAAACTTGTTGTGTTGACGGGGTTATCTGGCTCTGGAAAATCATCGCTTGCGTTTGACACCATTTATGCCGAAGGACAACGGCGCTATGTCGAGTCGTTATCGGCGTACGCCCGCCAATTTTTAGGGCAAATGGACAAACCGGACGTCGATTCGATTGAAGGGCTGTCGCCTGCCATTTCGATTGATCAAAAAACGACGAGCCGCAATCCGCGTTCAACGGTCGGAACGGTGACGGAAATTTACGACTATTTACGTTTACTGTTTGCGCGCATCGGTCGCCCTGTTTGTCCAACGCACGGCATTGAAATTACGTCGCAAACGATTGAACAAATGGTTGACCGCCTTATGCAATATCCAGAGCGGACGAAGATGCAAATATTAGCCCCTATCGTTTCCGGACGAAAAGGGACGCATGTGAAAACGTTAGAAGAAATAAAAAAACAAGGATATGTGCGCGTTCGCGTCGACGGGGAATTGCGTGACGTATCGGAAGACATCGTGCTTGAGAAAAACAAAAAACATTGTATTGAAGTCGTCGTAGATCGCATTGTGATGAAAGAAGGCATTCAGTCACGCCTTGCCGATTCGCTTGAAACGGCGTTAAAGCTTGCAGAAGGCAAAGTGCTCGTCGATGTGATCGGACAAGAAGAATTGTTGTTTAGTGAACATCACGCTTGTCCGCATTGCGGCTTTTCGATTGGCGAACTAGAGCCGCGCCTATTTTCATTTAACAGCCCGTACGGCGCATGTCCATCATGTGACGGATTAGGGGCAAAGCTTGAAGTCGATCTCGATTTAGTCATTCCTAATAAAGAGCTGACGCTTCGTGAACATGCGCTCGCTCCATGGGAACCGCAAAGCTCGCAATATTATCCGCAATTGTTAGAAACGGTATGTCGACATTACCGCATCGATATGGACGTGCCTGTGAAACAGTTGCCAAAACAACAGCTCGACCTTTTATTGTACGGATCAAATGGCGAAAAAATATATTTTCGTTATGAAAACGACTTTGGCCATGTGCGCGAAACGTATGTGGAGTTTGAAGGGGTCGTGCGCAACGTTGAACGCCGTTATCGTGAAACGACATCGGATTACGTGCGGGAGCAAATGGAAAAATATATGACCGAACAGCCGTGTCCGACGTGTCATGGCAACCGTTTGAAAAAGGAAAGTTTAGCTGTGTTCGTTGGCGGCAAACATATTGGCGAAGTAACAGCGATGTCGGTGAACGAAGCGTTAACGTTTTTTGAAACGCTTCACCTAACGGAAAAAGAACAAAAAATCGCCCATTTAATTTTGCGTGAAATTGTCGAGCGCCTCGGCTTTTTAAAAAATGTTGGGCTCGATTATTTAACGTTAAATCGCGCTGCAGGAACGCTTTCGGGAGGAGAAGCGCAACGCATTCGACTAGCGACGCAAATTGGCTCGCGCTTAACGGGTGTATTATACGTGTTAGACGAACCTTCTATTGGTCTTCATCAGCGCGATAACGACCGGCTTATTGCGACGTTGCAAAGCATGCGCGATTTAGGGAACACGCTCATTGTCGTGGAGCACGATGAAGATACGATGCTTGCGGCAGATTATTTAATTGACATCGGGCCGGGAGCCGGAGCACATGGCGGACAAGTCGTTGCTGCTGGAACACCAGAAGAAGTAATGAACGATTCGCGTTCGTTAACGGGCCAATATTTATCAGGGAAAAAATTTATTCCGCTTCCGATTGAACGGAGAAAGCCAGACGGCCGTTGGCTTGAAGTAATCGGGGCGCGAGAGAACAACTTGAAAAACGTCGATGTCCGCATTCCGCTCGGATTGTTTGTTACGGTGACAGGCGTATCCGGTTCGGGGAAAAGTACGCTTATTAATGAAATTTTGCATAAAGCGTTAGCGCAAAAGTTGCATCATGCGAAAGTGAAACCGGGAGAACATACAGACATTTACGGTATTCATTATTTAGATAAAGTAATTGATATCGATCAATCACCAATCGGTCGCACACCGCGCTCAAACCCTGCGACATATACAGGCGTCTTTGACGACATTCGCGATTTATTTGCGACGACGAACGAAGCGAAAATGCGCGGGTATCAAAAAGGGCGGTTTAGTTTTAATGTAAAAGGCGGTCGTTGCGAAGCGTGTCGTGGCGACGGGATTATAAAGATCGAAATGCACTTTTTACCTGATGTCTATGTGCCGTGTGAAGTATGCCACGGCAAGCGATACAATCGCGAAACGCTAGAGGTAAAATATAAAGATAAAAATATCGCCGAAGTGCTTGATATGACAGTAGAAGAAGCGCTCACGTTTTTCGAAAATATCCCGAAAATTAAACGGAAATTGCAAACGTTATACGATGTCGGCCTCGGTTATATGCAGCTCGGCCAACCGGCTACAACGCTTTCCGGGGGTGAAGCGCAGCGGGTGAAGTTAGCATCGGAGCTACATCGCCGTTCAACAGGAAGAACGTTATACATTTTAGACGAACCGACAACGGGTTTACATGTTGATGATATTGCCCGTTTATTAAACGTGTTACAGCGGCTCGTTGAACAAGGGGATACGGTGCTCGTCATCGAACATAATTTGGACGTCATTAAAACGGCAGACTATATTATCGACCTTGGACCAGAAGGTGGAGATGGTGGCGGACAAATCGTTGCGGCAGGTACGCCTGAGGAAGTCGCTCAAATTGAACAATCATATACCGGACGGTATTTACAACCAATTTTAGCGCGCGATCGCGAACGCATGCGTCAACGTATACCGAGCGTATAATGCGCTCGGTTTTTTTGTGCGAAACTTTCCTTGGTATGAAACGTATGTATGAGTAAAGGGAAAAAGGGGGAATCGTAAATGGAAGGAAATAAATTGCTTGCGGTGTTATGTTATTTCAGTGTATTTTTTGCTCCGTTTTTATTTCCGATTATCGTTTATTTTGTAACGAAACATGAACGAGTAAAAGAGCATGCGAAAAAATCATTATTGTCTCATCTCATCCCTATTGCGATTGTCATGATAGCTTTTGGATTGTTTTTTATATTCACAATCGTTGGGGTGGACGGATGGATCGGTCTTCCATTCATCGGAATCGTTGTTGGTGGCATTGTACATGTGATTGTCATCGTGTGGAATATTATAAAAGGTATACAAGTGATACAGGAATCGGGAGGGATGTATGAATGAAAAAGCTTGTTAGGCTTCGCCGTGATCGAATGGTTGCGGGCGTGTTGAGCGGATTAGCGGCTTATATGAATATGGATGCAACCGTTGTTCGATTATTATTTGTTGCATTATTGCTTATTACTGGCGTCATGCCATTCGCCATTTTGTATGCACTAGCCGTGTTTATTATCCCAAATGAGGAGAATGCCATATGAGATGGCTTGCACATATAGCTATTAACGCGATTTTATTATTGGCGCTTGCGGGGTATTTTGAGTCGATTTATTTGTCCGGGATTGGGGCTGCGTTTCTAGCGAGCTTCCTTTTGTCTTTATTAAATACGTTCGTGAAACCGCTTCTTATTTTGCTGACGCTCCCGGTTACTGTGTTGACATTCGGTTTATTTTTATTTGTCGTTAATGCGATGACGTTATCACTGACGGCGTGGTTGATGGGAAGTTCATTTCAAATTGGTAGTTTTAGTACAGCGCTATTTGCGTCGCTCGCTATTTCGCTTTTTCATGTTGTCATTGATTCGCTTAAAAAAGAAAAGTAAAACGTTCCGCTTCGTGCGTGAGCGTTTTTATTTTTACATGAAAGTGTTACAATGAGAAAAGGAAGAAGGAGGGATTCATATGCCAAAAGTGCGGACAAAAGATTTAATTGATGAGTTTCAATTTGAGCTTGTAAGCGGGGCGGAAGGGATTCATCGGCCGATTACAACGAGCGACTTATCTCGTCCGGGCATTGAAATGGCCGGCTATTTTGCATATTATCCAGCGGAACGTGTGCAATTGCTCGGCATGACAGAACTATCGTTTTTTGAACGATTAACACCTGTAGAAAAGCGATTGCGCATGGAAAAGTTATGTACCGATATTACCCCTGCGATTATCGTCTCTCGCGGATTAGAAGTGCCAAAAGAACTGATTGAAGCATCAGAGAAAAAAGAAGTGCCGGTGATGCGCTCGCCGATGAAGACGACGCGGCTCGCTAGCCGTCTGACAAACTATTTAGAAAGTAAGCTTGCACCGACGACTGCTGTGCATGGGGTGCTCGTCGATGTGTATGGTGTCGGTGTACTCATTACAGGGAAAAGCGGTGTCGGAAAGAGTGAAACGGCGCTTGAGCTTGTGAAGCGCGGACATCGTCTCGTGGCAGATGATTGCGTCGAAATTCGCCAAGAAGATGAAAACTTATTGATTGGTAGCGCACCAGAACTAATTGAACATTTACTTGAGATTCGCGGACTTGGCATCATCAACGTCATGACGCTATTTGGAGCAGGAGCGGTGCGCCCGCATAAACGTATTTCGCTCATCATTGATTTAGAATTATGGGATCCAAACAAACAATACGATCGTCTCGGTCTTGAAGAAGAAAAGGTAAAAATTATTGATACGGAAGTGACGAAATTGACGATCCCCGTTCGTCCGGGACGAAACTTAGCGGTCATTATTGAAGTGGCAGCGATGAATTTCCGTCTAAAACGGATGGGCGTGAATGCAGCGGAAGAGTTTTCTGCTCGCTTGGCGGATGCGATTGGCGATGCGGAACATGATTATGAATGAGAGGATGAGTAGGAATGTTTATGCATATTGAACCGCTCGATCGCGTTTTTTTCCAACTTGGTCCAATTACAATTTACTGGTACGGCGTCATTATTGCGGCGGGTGTATTGCTTGGACTTTGGCTAGCTACGCGAGAAAGCGAGCGGTTAGGTATACGAAAAGAAACGTTTGTTGATCTTGTATTAATTGCTGTGCCGATTGCGATTTTATGCGCACGTGCGTATTACGTGATTTTTCAATGGGACTACTATTCCAAACATATAAGTGAAATTCCACAAATTTGGCACGGTGGCTTGGCCATTCATGGCGGTTTAATTGGTGCAATTGTGACAGGTGTTGTGTTCGCTAAAAAACGAGGACTGTCGTTTTGGAAACTAGCTGATATTGCAGCGCCAAGCATCATTTTAGGGCAGGCGATCGGACGCTGGGGAAATTTTATGAACCAAGAGGCGCACGGTGGGCCGGTGTCTCGTGCGTTTTTAGAAAGTTTACATTTGCCAGATTGGATCATTAATCAAATGTACATACAAGGGCAATATTATCATCCAACGTTTTTATATGAATCATTATGGAACATGCTCGGTTTTCTCCTTTTGCTTGCGTTGCGGAGAAGAAATTTGCGGCGAGGGGAGTTATTTTTCACGTACATCATTTGGTATTCAATCGGGCGCTTTTTCATTGAAGGATTGCGGACGGATAGTTTAATGTTAACAGAAACGATTCGTATGGCGCAGTTTATTTCACTGTTGCTTATTGCATTTGCGGTTGGAATGATCGTTTTGCGCCGTATGCGCGGCTTAGCAAACGAGCGGTACAACGATTAAGGGGGAGAGCGGCATGTTTCGAAGGGGTTTGTTTGTTGGATTGAAAACGACATGGACGCTCGGAAAAGTGATTTTTCCGATTACCGTCATTGTGACATTGCTACAATATTCCCCTGTTTTGCCTTGGGTGACAAACATGTTGACGCCGATCATGCGTTGGATCGGTTTACCGGGGGATGCCGCGCTTGTTTTAGTGCTCGGCAATTTTTTAAATTTATACGCTGGCATTGGTGCGATGTTAACGATGGATTTGACAGTGAAAGAAGTGTTTATTTTGGCTGTCATGTTGTCGTTTTCGCACAATATGCTCGTTGAGTCTGCCGTTGCCGCGCAAGTAGGTGTTCGTGTTTGGTGGACGGTTGCGGTTCGCGTCGGGCTAGCGTTTAGTGCTGCTTGGCTCATTCACGTGTTATGGGACGGCGGACAACAAATGGCGAAATATGGACTTGTACCGCAGGCTTCAACAACTCCAAATACGTGGGGAGAAATCGTTTGGATAGGAGTGGAAAGAGCGTTATACGGCATTGGACAGCTTGCGTTGATCATTATTCCGTTGATGATTGTCATTCAAGTGTTAAAAGAATTAAAGTGGCTTGATACGCTTTCAAAATGGTTATCCCCGTTTGCGCGCTTACTCGGCATTCGTGAAAATGCATCGTTGACGATGGCGGCAGGGTTGTTGTTCGGGCTTGCTTATGGTGCGGGCGTCATGATTCAAGCGGTAAAGGAAGACGGAGTGTCGAAAAAAGATTTAACGTTAACGTTTTTATTTTTAGTGGCGTGCCATGCGGTTGTAGAAGATACGTTGTTATTTGTGCCTCTTGGCATTCCTGTCTGGCCGCTTCTTGTCATTCGGCTTGTGACGGCAATTTTGCTCACAGCTACGTTAAGTTTTATTTGGAATCAAATCGAACATCGAAAAAGAAAGGAAGCAACGTATGAATATTAACACGATTTTGTTTGACTTAGATGGAACGCTTATTAATACGAATGACTTAATTATTGAGTCATTTTTGCATACGCTCAACCATTACTATCCAAATCAATATACGCGTGAAGATGTGCTCGCTTTTATCGGACCGCCGCTCCGCGATACGTTTGAGGCGATTGATCCGGAGCGTGCCGATGAAATGATTGAGACGTATCGAGCGTTTAATCATGCCCATCATGATGCGTTAGTGAAAGAATATGAAACGGTATATGATACGGTACGAACGCTACATGAACACGGATTCAAGCTCGGCATTGTAACGACGAAAATTCGTCATACAGTCAATATGGGCTTAAAGTTAACGAAGCTAGATTCGTTTTTCGAATGCATCGTTACGCTCGATGATGTTGAGCATGCGAAGCCGCATCCTGAACCGATCGAAAAAGCGCTTGCTTGTTTACAAGCGAAGCCGGAAGAAACACTAATGGTTGGGGACAACCATCACGACATTTTAGCTGGAAAACATGCGGGGACAAAAACGGCAGGAGTGGCTTGGACGATTAAAGGACGCGAGCATTTAGCTGCATACGAGCCAGATTTTATGCTTGAGAAAATGAGCGATTTGCTAAGTATTTTAGGGGTGACTGGCGTTGAGAAAAACTGAACGCCATGCTGTACAAGGGGCAAACTCTTTATGGCAACTATATCGAACTGTTTCGTTTTGGAAAGTATTGAAAAATGTCATCGTCATTTTCATCGGGCGGTATACTCCTTTTTTTCCGCTGAAAAACTGGTTGTATCGCACGTTTTTACGCATGGAAATCGGCGAACATACGGCGCTTGCGTTTATGGTCATGCCAGATATTTTGTTCCCAGAAAAAATTCGCATTGGCAATAACACAATTATCGGCTATAATACGACGATTTTAGCGCATGAATATTTAGTGAACGAGTATCGGCTTGGAGACGTCATCATCGGCAACGATGTCATGATTGGAGCCAATACAACCATTTTGCCGGGGGTGACGATCGGGGATCGTGCCATTGTTTCCGCAGGTACGCTCGTACATCGCGATGTGCCAGCTGGCGCATTTGTTGGCGGCAATCCGATGCAAATCATTCGTCTTAGCGAACGCTAAGGCGTTTTTTTTTATGAGTAAACAGGATTCGAGTCGAAAAATATCGAATGAGTTTGTAGTTGACGAAACGAAAAACGGGGAGTAAACTACAAATAACAATCTTTACTTTGCTAATATATTAGCGAACTAAAGTGAAAGGAGGCCGGGACGAACATGAGAGTATTTATGTTTGAAAAGCCACTCGGTATGCGGGATACGTTGCCGAATGTATATAAAACAAAACGTCTGTTGCGCGAAGCGATGATGGCAGAAGTCGAAACGTGGGGATATTCGTTTATTGAAACGCCGACGTTAGAATATGACGAAACGGTCGGGAAGGCATCGGCCATTTTAGATCAGCAACTATTTAAATTGCTTGACCGTGAAGGACATACGCTCGTATTGCGGCCAGATATGACTGCCCCTATCGCCCGTTTAGCAGCATCGAAGTTATATGAGGAAGGTTGCCCGCTCCGTTTAGCGTATGCAGCAAATGTATTTCGCGCTCAACAACGGGAAGGAGGACGACCGGCAGAGTTTGAACAAGTGGGAGTGGAATACATCGGAGACGGTACGATGTATGCTGATGCGGAAGTCATCAGTTTAATGATTTTTGCTTTAAAACGGGCAGGGCTACGTGATTTTACGGTAACGATTGGTCATATTGGTTACGTTGATGCGTTGTTTTTTGATATTTTGCGTCAAGAACAACGGGTAGAAACGTTGCGCCGCTTTTTATATGAAAAAAATTATGTCGGTTATCGGGAGCATGTCAAGTCATTGCCGCTTTCTTCGATTGATCGCGACCGCCTTTTACGTCTTTTAACATTAAGAGGTGGAAAGGAAATCGTTGCAGAAGGAAAAGCATATGCGACGACAGAAGTGGAGCGACGCGCTCTTGATGAATTGGAAAAATTATGGACGTATGTTGACCAATATGGCGTTACCGATATGGTGAAATTAGATATGAGCTTAGTGAGTCATATGAGCTACTATACTGGCATTCTTTTTGAAGTATACGCCAAAAATATTGGATTTTTACTCGGTAATGGTGGACGATACGATGAATTGCTGGCGAAATTTCATCGTCCATCGCCTGCGACTGGCTTTAGCGTGCGTCTCGATCGTCTGATGGAAGCGATTGGGGAGCAACAGCGTGGAGAAAAAACGACGTGCATCATTTTTAGTCAAGAACGTTTCGCTGAGGCATATGCGAAAGCAGCGGAAATGAGACAAAAAGGAGAAAATGTTGTATTGCAACACATCGCAGGTATTCAAAATATGGATCAATTTACTGCATCATTTGATGATGTCGTGTACGTATTAGGGAAGCGCGGAAAGGATGAACAATGATGCTGACGGTTGCGATGCCAAAAGGACGTATTTTTACGGAGGCGCTCGTATTGTTAAAACGAGCGGGCTACGACATTCCTGATGATTTAGAACATTCACGAAAACTGATGATTGACGTGCCGAACGAACAGCTGCGCTTTATTTTAGCGAAGCCAATGGACGTAGTGACATATGTGGAACACGGGGTTGCCGATGTCGGCATTGCTGGGAAAGATGTGCTCCTTGAGGAAGAGCGTGATGTGTATGAAATGTTAGATTTGCGCATTAGCCCTTGTTATTTGGCGGTGGCAGGGCTACCGAACACGCGCGTTCATCCGATTGCCCCGAGAGTCGCAACAAAGTATCCGAATATTGCATCGACATATTTTCGTGAACAAGGAGAACAAGTGGAAATTATTAAACTAAATGGTTCTGTTGAATTAGCACCGCTCATCGGTTTAGCGGAACGAATTGTCGACATTGTTTCGACAGGGCGAACGTTAAAAGAAAATGGGCTTATTGAGCTCGAACGAATTGTTCATGTAACGTCGCGTTTTATTGTTAATCCAGTGAGTTATCGTATGCAAGATCGGGCGATTGAACATATGGTTGATCGTTTAACATATGCGATTGAGAAGGCGGGGGAGAGCAATGAGAATTGAACGTGTACAAGGGACGGTTTCGCTTCGGCGGACGATTGAAAGCGGAACGGAAGAGCAAAGACAAGCAGTGAAACGAATAATTGATGAGGTGCGAAACAACGGAGACGTCGCATTGAAAAAATATACGGAAATGTTTGACGGGATTTCACTTCATACGCTAGAGGTTACGCAAGAAGAAATTGAAGAAGCGTACTGGCTCATTGACGAAGAAATTGTTCATATTATTCGCGAAGCGGCACAAAACATTCGCGAATATCACGAGCGGCAACGCGCAACGTCATGGTTTATGACGCGTGAAGATGGAACGATTCTCGGACAAAAAGTAACTCCGCTTGATGCGGTCGGTTTATATGTCCCGGGCGGAACAGCGGCGTATCCGTCATCGGTGCTTATGAATGTCATTCCTGCGCAAGTGGCTGGAGTAAAGCGCATCGTCATCGTTTCCCCGCCAAATGAGCGTGGAACGTTGCCGGCGGCTGTACTTGTTGCTGCATGTGAGCTCGGCGTTCAAGAAATATATAAAGTTGGCGGCGCCCAAGCGATTGCCGCATTAGCGTACGGTACGGAGACGATCGAGCCGGTCGATAAAATTTTCGGACCTGGAAACATTTATGTCGCACTCGCGAAAAGGGAAGTGTTCGGTCAAGTCGATATTGATATGATTGCAGGACCGAGTGAAATTGTTGTGCTAGCGGATGAGACGGCAAAGCCGAATGAAATTGCGGCGGATTTATTATCGCAGGCCGAACATGATGAACGGGCAGTTAGCATATTTGTTACACCATCTTTACAGCTTGCGTTAAAAGTAGAAGAAGAAGTCGAAAAGCAATTAGCTACCCTCCCTCGAAAAAACATCGCACAAAAAGCGATTCGCGATTATGGTGTCATTTATGTGACCGATACGATGAAGCAAGCGATCGATGTCGTAAACGAATTAGCCCCAGAACATTTAGAAATTATGACAGCTGAGCCGTTTGAGCAATTAAGTGACATTCGACACGCAGGTGCCATATTTTTAGGTCCGTACAGCTCCGAACCGGTTGGGGATTATTTTGCGGGAACGAACCATGTATTACCGACAAATGGGACCGCCCGTTTTTCGTCTGGGCTAACAGTCGATGCATTCATGAAAAAATCAAGCATCGTTTTTTATAGCGAGCAAGCATGGCAACAACATGGAGCGAAAATAGCCGCGTTTGCACGGTTGGAAGGACTTGAAGCACATGCGCGAGCAGTAGAGGAACGGTTGAAAAGGAGAGAAAAATAATGCGCACAGCAACAGTCAAACGAGTGACAAATGAAACACAAATTGAGCTTACATTTGCGGTTGATGGGGAAGGAAAAGCCGAGTTAGAAACAGGGGTTCCGTTTTTAACACATATGCTTGATTTATTTACAAAGCATGGACATTTTAATTTGTCTATTCATGCGAAAGGGGATACGCACATTGACGATCATCATACGACAGAAGATATTGGCATTTGTTTAGGGCAAGCGATTCGAGAAGCGCTCGGTGATAAAAAAGGGATAAAACGATACGGAAATGCGTTCGTTCCGATGGACGATGCGCTCGCCCAAGTCGTGATTGATGTAAGCAATCGTCCACATCTCGAGTTTCGCGGTCAGTTTCCAAGTGAAAAAGTAGGCACGTTTGATGTCGAGCTTGTGCACGAATTTTTATGGAAGTTAGCGTTAGAAGCACGAATGAATGTACACGTTATAATCCATTACGGTCGCAATACGCACCATATGATTGAAGCGGTATTTAAAGCGCTCGCTCGTGCGCTCGATGAGGCAACGATGATCGATCCGCGCGTAAAATCGGTACCTTCGACGAAAGGGATGTTGTAAATGATCGGCATCATTGATTATGGAATGGGAAATTTATATAGCGTCAGTAAAGCGTTAGAACGGCTAAACGTACCGTATATTATTGAAAGTGATCAAGACAAATTGCGCCAAGCAGATGGCTTCATTTTACCGGGTGTTGGATCATTTAAGGATGCGATGCACATTTTAGCGGAAACGAAGCTTGATTCGTTTATTCACAAACAAGTAGCGAAAGGAAAGCCGATTCTCGGCATTTGTTTAGGCATGCAACTATTGTTTGAAGAAAGCGAAGAAAACGGTTTGACGTCTGGCTTAAAGTTGCTTCCGGGCCGCGTCGTTCGTTTTAGCGGTATAACGAAAGAGGGAGCACGATATAAAGTACCGCATATGGGATGGAATGAACTCGTTTTTCATCAACCATCCCCGCTTTTTGATGACGTTGAGCGAGGGCACGTATATTTCGTTCATTCGTATTATGTGCAAACGAGTGAGCCAACGGTTGTGTTAGCTAGCGCCCAATATGATGTGGAAGTACCTGCAGTTGTTGGACGTGGAACAATATTTGGTACACAATTTCATCCCGAGAAAAGCGGAACACTCGGTATGCGTCTATTGAAAAACTATGCGAGGATTGTAGAAAGGGAGAGGGGCTAATGTTTACTATTTATCCGGCTATCGATATGCGCGGTGGGAAGTGCGTTCGCCTTATACAAGGAGATTACAATCAAGAAACGGTATACGGTCATTCCCCTGTTGAAATGGCTCGTTCGTTCGTTTCACAAGGCGCGACATGGATTCATATGGTCGATTTAGATGGGGCGAAAGAAGGCAGACGAGTGAATGATACATTCGTCGTTGAAGTAGCAAAGACGCTTGGGGTGAGCGTTCAAATTGGTGGCGGCATTCGTACGGAAGAAGATGTCGCATATTATTTAGAGCGAGGTGTGGCGCGCGTCATTTTAGGGAGCGCAGCCATTTCAAATCCTCCATTTGTCAAAGCGATGCTTCGCACATATGGTGAGCGCATTGTCATCGGCATTGATGCGAAAAATGGGTTTGTTGCGACGGAAGGATGGACGCATACATCAACGATCGATGCCGTTGAACTTGGCAAACAGCTTGCGGAAGCTGGGGCGGAAACGTTTATTTTTACTGATATCGCGACGGATGGAATGTTATCAGGACCAAATATCGACGCGGTCGTTCGGCTAGCGAAAGAAACAAACAAACGTGTCATTGCCTCCGGAGGCATTCGCTCGCTTGATGATTTATGCTCCTTAAAACAATTTGAAAACGATGGAGTATGCGGAGCGATTGTCGGCAAAGCGTTATATACAAATCAGTTTACAGTTGCTGAGGCATTAAAGGCGGTGGGGAAATGATTACAAAGCGCATTATCCCTTGTTTAGATGTGAAAGATGGTCGCGTTGTGAAAGGTGTGCAATTTGTTTCCTTGCGCGATGCGGGCGATCCGGTTGAGCTCGCGCGCGTATACGATGAACAAGGGGCGGACGAGCTTGTTTTTTTAGATATTTCCGCATCACATGAAGGTCGAAAAACGATGGTAGACGTCGTACGCCGTGTTGCTGCTCAGCTTGCTATTCCGTTTACTGTTGGGGGAGGCATTCGCACATTAGAAGATATGAAAACGATTTTGCGTGCGGGTGCGGACAAAGTGTCTGTCAATACATCGGCATTGTTGCGTCCCGAGCTTATTACAGAAGGAGCGCAATTTTTTGGTTCGCAATGTATTGTTGTGGCAATTGACGCAAAGTATGATCCAACGATGCAGTCGTGGCGCGTCTATACGCATGGCGGCCGACGACCGACGGATTGGGAAGTCGTTGACTGGGCGAAAGAGGCTGTGAAGCGCGGAGCAGGAGAAATTTTATTAACAAGTATGGATCGCGATGGCGGAAAAGATGGATTTGATTTAGAGTTAACGAAACGAGTAAGTGAAGCGGTGCCCGTCCCTGTCATTGCATCGGGAGGAGCAGGGTGCGCTCAACATTTTGTTGATGTGTTTCAAACGGCTCAAGCGGATGCGGCATTAGCTGCCTCGATTTTTCATTATAAAGAAACGTCTGTCCAGCAAGTGAAACAGTACGTGCGCGAAAAGGGGGTAAACGTTCGATGAATATTCGATTGAATGAGCAAGGGCTTGTGCCGGCCATCGTACAAGATGCGCACAGTAAAGAAGTGTTGACATTAGCATATATGAACGAGCAATCGCTACAAAAAACGTTGGAAACGAAAGAAACATGGTTTTATAGCCGCTCGCGGCAAGAGCTATGGCATAAAGGGGAAACGTCCGGAAACGTACAAAAAGTTGTTGATATTCGCTACGACTGCGATGCAGACGCACTTCTTATTCTTGTTGAGCCAAAAGGACCGGCATGCCATACGGGAGAATATTCTTGTTTTCATCATCGGTTGCAAGATGAAAAGCCTGTTGCCAAACCGGATCGTTTTGCAGTGCTAAATGTGTTAGAATCGGTCATTGCGGAGCGTGAAGCGAAGCGTCCTGAAGGATCGTACACAACATATTTATTTGAAAAAGGAATCGATAAAATCGCAAAAAAAGTTGGGGAAGAAGCAGCAGAAGTCATTATTGCGGCAAAAAACCGTTCAAAAGAAGAGCTGCGATGGGAAGTAGCCGATTTATTGTATCATTTGCTCGTTTTGCTGCGTGAACAGCGCGTGTCGCTCGATGATGTGCTTTCTGTATTAGCGGAACGTCATCGGTAACGCTTTTTCGCCCATCCATGTTGTTCTGGAGCGAAAATGTGGTATACTTTCTTTCGGTGAAAGAAATCAACATGGAGGGTTCGATGGAAAAACATTTGCAAAAACGTGTCGGAAAAGTCATTCCGTTTATTCAAGACGGTACGTACTTTTTTAATAAAGGATTAGCATGTTATCGTCGCCGTGATTTGCATAAAGCGAGAGCATATTTGCAACGGGCGGTGCAACTTGAGCCAGAACAAAGCCCATTTGCATGCCAACTGGCGATTGTATTGTCAGAATTGGGGGAATATGTGCAATCAAACGAATGGTTATTGCGCGTCATTGAACGTGATGCCGATTTAACGGAATGCTTTTATTTTTTAGCAAACAACTATGCCCACCTAGGGTTATTTGGCGAGGCGGCGAAGTATGCTGAACAATATATAGAGCGCGAGCCGGATGGGGAATTTGTGGAATATACGCTCGATTTATTAGATATTTTAACGATTGAACAAGATGATGATGAGTGGCTCAATTATGACGAGATGTTAATAAAACAAGAACGGGCTCGCTCGCTCCTTGAGAAAGGTGAATTTCAGGAAGCGATTGCTTTGTTTGAAGAAATGATTGAACAACATCCAGAAAATTGGGCCGCTTACAACAATTTAGCGCTCGCTTATTTTTATCAAGGGAATGTCGAAAAAGCGAGACGAACGATCGAATATATTTTGAAGCAAAATCCAGGCAATTTGCATGCGCTTTGCAATGATGCGGTGTTTTCGTATTATTTACAGGAGCAAGAGCGATTGTTTTTACTCACTCATTCGTTGCAAAACGTATATCCGATTTCATTTGAGCACCGTTATAAGCTTGGAGTGACGTTTGCAATCGTTGGACGCTATGACTTAGCGTTTCAATGGTTCCGTCAATTGCAACGGCGCGGCTTTGAAGGAGATGCACCGTTTTATTATTGGTATGCATATGCTGCATATCATATGGGATATCGCGCGTTAGCGGAGTCGATGTGGCAAAAATTAATTGCGCTTCATCCAGATAAAAAAGGAAGCGAACCTTGGCGCTATCGTGAACAGACGATTGAGCATATTCAATCGCTATTTGAAAAGCAAGATATAGCTTCTTCATTTTATGCGTTATATTTAATCAGCAAATCGTTTGCAGCAGACGATTGTCCGTTTCCGAAGCAATCGTGGTCTCATCCGTTTTTACAGCAGTGGAGCGATTATGTATATGGAAATGAACGCCAAAAGCCTATGGTAGATGCGCACCGCATTGTCACGTTACTTGTTCAACATAACGGTTTTGAATACGAGCCTTTATATATTGCTTGGTTTTCTTTTTTTGTTGAGGCGATGAGGGAAATCGATTCATTTTCGAATCACGAGGCATGGGCAGCGGCATTTGAATATATGTTTCGTAAACATCGTGGTGAGCGTGTGACGCAGCGCATGCTTGGAGAACGTTACGGGGTGTCAGTAGCAACGGTTGGAAAGTATGCGAAAATTATTAAACAGCAGTGGCACACATGAGCAAGTTAATAGACGCCCTTTCTTTTGTTGTATTACGATAGACATATGGAAATGATAAAATGAAGACTTGTTCATGCAGAAAGGGTGGAGAAGACGTGTCACAAGAAAAAATTTATGATGTCATTATTATCGGTGCAGGTCCGGCGGGAATGACAGCGGCGGTGTATACATCGCGCGCGAACTTATCAACGCTTATGCTTGAGCGTGGAGTTCCTGGCGGTCAAATGGCCAATACAGAAGAAGTAGAAAACTATCCGGGCTATGATCATATTCTTGGGCCGGAATTGGCGTCCAAAATGTTTGAGCACGCGAAAAAGTTTGGCGCCGAATACGCATATGGTGATGTAAAAGAAGTGATTGACGGCGAAGAATACAAAACGGTTGTGACGAGCAACCAACAATATAAAGCTCGTGCGATCATCATTGCAACAGGGGCAGAGTATAAAAAGCTCGGCGTTCCTGGCGAAAAAGAATTGGGGGGACGTGGTGTTTCATACTGTGCCGTATGTGACGGAGCCTTTTTTAAAGGAAAAGAGCTTGTCGTCGTTGGCGGTGGAGACTCAGCGGTTGAAGAAGGCGTATATTTAACACGTTTTGCAAGCAAAGTGACGATCGTTCATCGCCGCGACCAGTTGCGCGCACAAAAAATTTTACAGCAGCGCGCATTTGCAAATGAAAAAATTGATTTCATTTGGAATCATACTGTGAAGCAAATTAACGAAAAAGACGGTCGTGTCGGCAGCGTGACGCTCGTTCATACGCAAACAGGGGAAGAGCGTGAGTTTTCATGTGACGGTGTGTTTATTTACATCGGTATGGTGCCATTAACAAAGCCGTTTGTTTCACTCGGCATTACGAACGAAAATGGCTACATTGAAACAAACGAACTGATGGAAACAAAAGTGGCTGGCATTTTTGCAGCGGGGGATGTTCGTGAAAAGTCGCTTCGTCAAATTGTTACCGCAACAGGCGACGGAAGTATTGCGGCACAAAGCGCACAACATTACGTCGAAGAACTGAAGGAAAAGCTTAACATTAAGTAATAAAAACGTAATGTTGCTTTAATTGAACTGTAACACGCTTGAAACAATAAAAGAGTATGATAAAGGTAAGTAATTGACCCCCTTTTTATATACACTTGTTGGCACGGGCTCTCGTCCCGTGCTTTCTTTTTTATGTGATGAAAACGTTTCAAAATTTATACTTTGTGACCGTTTGTAAGAAATAGTATAATGAAAAAAACATATTCATTATTGAGTATTGAGGTGAACGGACGTTGCAACGAGTAACAAACTGCGTATTAGTAAAAGACGGACACGTCCTTTTGTTGAAAAAGCCTCGGCGTGGCTGGTGGGTAGCGCCGGGGGGGAAAATGGAACAAGGGGAATCGGTACGAGAAGCTTGTGTGCGTGAATATCGCGAGGAAACAGGCATTTATATTAAAAACCCTCAATTAAAAGGGGTATTCACGTTTGTGATGAAACGAGGAGAAGAAGTCGTTTCGGAATGGATGATGTTTACGTTTTTTGCGGAACATTTTGAAGGGGAAAACGTATTACAATGTGAAGAAGGAGAACTCGCTTGGCATCCCATTGAGCACATTCCAACGCTTCCGATGGCGCCGGGCGATTACCATATTATTGATTATGTCATTAAAGGAACAGGAATGATGTATGGTACGTTTACGTATACAGAGGAATTTGAGTTGTTGTCTTACCGACTTGATCCGAGTTAAAGAAAGGGGAGAGGGCGATGAGCACAGGCTCAGCACACGTTCAAATGGTCATCATTACAGGAATGTCGGGGGCGGGGAAGACGGTCGCTATCCAAAGCTTTGAAGATTTAGGCTATTTTTGTGTCGATAACTTGCCGCCGACATTGTTGCCGAAGTTTCTTGAATTAATTCGAGAATCAGGAAATAAAATGAATAAAATCGCACTTGTTATGGATTTGCGGAGCCGAGACTTTTTCGACCGTCTTTTTGCTGCACTAGATGATTTAGCGGAAACATCATGGGTAACTCCACAAATTTTATTTTTAGATGCAAGCGATGCGACGCTTGTTAGCCGTTATAAAGAAACGCGCCGTTCTCATCCGCTTGCGCCGAGTGGATTGCCGCTTGAGGGGATTAAGTTAGAGCGCGAGTTGCTGGAAGAATTAAAAGGGCGTGCACAAATGATTATTGATACGTCTAGCCTAAAGCCGCGAGAGCTGCGTGAAAAAATTGTGCAAACATTTGCAACGCCAGCAACGACAACTTTTTCTGTTAATGTCGTCTCGTTCGGATTTAAATACGGTCTACCGATTGATGCCGATCTCGTTTTTGATGTCCGCTTCTTACCAAATCCGCATTACATCGAACATATGCGTCCGAAAACAGGATTAGATGAAGAAGTATCGTCTTACGTATTAAAGTGGACGGAAACGCAAAAATTTATTGAAAAAGTCACAGATTTGCTTTCGTTTATGCTTCCGCACTATAAACGAGAAGGAAAAAGCCAAGTTGTCATTGCCATCGGATGTACAGGTGGACAGCATCGTTCTGTTACGTTAGCGGAGTATATCGCCCGTCATTTCGCAGACGAATATACAACGCATGTGTCACATCGAGATATTGCAAAAAGAAAGGATACGCACCGATGAAAAAAATTGTTGTCATTGGTGGGGGAACAGGTCTCCCTGTTTTACTTCGTGGGCTGAAGCAGTATAATGTTGATTTAACAGCGATCGTGACCGTTGCAGATGACGGCGGAAGCTCGGGAAGATTGCGTGACGAACTCGATATGCCCCCGCCTGGAGATATTCGAAATGTGCTTGCTGCTCTTTCTGATGTGGAGCCACTCATCGTTGAACTGTTTCAACATCGTTTTGAAAACGGAAACGGGTTGTCCGGTCATTCGCTCGGTAATTTAATTTTAGCGGCGATGACGTCTATTACGGGCGATTTTGTGCATGCGGTTCGTGAAATGGGAAAAGTGTTAAATGTGCGCGGAAAAGTGTTGCCAGCAGCGAATGAAAGCGTTGTGCTGCATGCGGAAATGGAGGACGGGACGATTGTATCAGGGGAGTCGAAAATTCCGTATTCCGGAAAAAAAATAAAACGTGTATTTTTAACTCCCGCAAATATTGAACCGCTCGAAGAAACGATTATGGAATTGCGGTCGGCTGACTTAATTGTCATCGGTCCCGGGAGTTTGTATACAAGCATTTTACCGAACTTACTCGTTCCTAAAATTGGCGAAGAGGTATGTCAATCAAAAGCGAAAAAAGTATATATATGCAACGTCATGACCCAAGCAGGAGAAACGTTAAACTATACGGCGAGCGATCATGTGAAAGCGCTGTATGATCATATGGCGTGTGCCTTTTTAGATGCCATCATTGTAAACGATGCGCCGATTTTGCCGGAAACAAAAGAACGGTATGCAAAAGAATGGGCTGCACCAGTCGTTTGTGATACGGAAAAGTTAGAGGCGCTCGGTTTGCAAGTTATTTGTGATGCGATCATTGATGAGCGAGATGGAACGGTGCGTCACGATACGAAAAAAGTAGCGGCGTTGCTCGTTTCGCTTCTTGCACCTCCTTCGCACGACACACATGGATAGGAGGTGGAATGGTTGTCGTTTGCATCGGAAACGAAAAAAGAGTTAACGAATATAGAAGTGAAAACGTGTTGTTTAAAAGCGGAATTGTCCGCTTTAATTCGAATGAATGGCTCTATTTCCTTTTCCAGTCGGCGTTTACTGTTAAATATCCAAACGGAAAATGCCGCGATTGCAAGGCGCATTTATACGTTATTAAAAAAAGGGTACGACGTAGCGGTCGAACTACTTGTTCGTAAAAAGATGCGCCTTAAGAAAAACAACGTGTATATTGTACGTGTGGTAGAAGGGACGCATGAGTTATTGTCAGATCTAAAAATTATGGAAGAAGGATTCTCTTTCGTCCGTTCCATTTCACCAGAGCTTGTGCAAAAAAAATGTTGCAAGCGCTCGTACTTGCGCGGCGCCTTTTTAGCTGGAGGATCTGTGAATAATCCGGAAACGTCGTCTTATCATTTAGAAATCTTTTCATTGTATCGTGAGCATAACGAATCGCTTTGTGAACTGATGAACACGGCTTTTCATTTACATGCCCGCACATTAGAAAGAAAAAAAGGATTTATTACGTATTTAAAAGAAGCGGAGAAAATTGCCGAGTTTTTAAGCATTATCGGAGCACATCAGGCGTTGTTGCGATTTGAAGATGTGCGCATCGTCCGCGACATGCGCAATTCTGTCAATCGTCTTGTCAATTGCGAAACGGCGAACTTAAACAAAACGATTGGCGCAGCGCTACGCCAAGTCGAAAACATTCGTTATATTGACGAGACGATTGGGCTCGATCAACTGCCAGAAAAACTCCGTGAAATTGCAAAATTGCGCATGGAATATCAAGATGTAACATTAAAAGAACTTGGGGAAATGGTTGCAGGAGGAAAAATCAGTAAATCTGGTATTAACCACCGTCTGCGTAAATTAGATGAAATTGCGGAACGGCTTCGCGCCGGTCAGCCAATTGATTTTCATAAATCTTTATAAAATTATTAGGAGGAATACATGATGGTAGAAAAACAAGTGGAAGTACGCCTAAAAACAGGATTACAAGCGCGTCCAGCAGCGTTGTTTGTTCAAGAAGCGAACCGTTTTTCAGCCGATGTTTATATTGAGAAGGACGGCAAAAAAGTGAATGCGAAAAGCATTATGGGATTAATGAGCTTAGCGATCCATACAGGGGCAGTAATCACGATTTATGCTGACGGTCCAGATGAGCAGGAAGCGCTAAACAAGCTCGTGAAATACGTTGAACAAGAATAAAAACAAGGCGGTCGCACCGCCTTGTTTTTATTTTTCATCTACGCGTGTTAATACGCGGTCAATTAAGCCGTATTCTTTTGCTTTTTCTGCTGTCATAAAGTTGTCGCGGTCTGTGTCGCGCTCAATGACTTCGATCGGTTGTCCTGTGTTTTCGGACAAGATGCGATTTAACTTGTCACGCAAGAATAAAATCCGTTTTGCAGCAATTTCAATTTCTGTTGCTTGTCCTTGCACGCCACCAAGCGGCTGATGAATCATAATTTCGCTATTTGGCAACGCGAAACGTTTTCCTTTCGCACCTGCCGCAAGCAAAAACGCACCCATGGAAGCCGCCATACCGATACAAATAGTCGATACGTCTGGCTTAATAAATTGCATCGTATCGTAAATTGCCATGCCTGCTGTAATTGATCCGCCAGGGCTGTTAATGTAAAGAGAAATGTCTTTCTCAGGATCTTCGGCTGCTAAAAATAAAAGCTGAGAAACGATCGAGTTTGCAACATGATCGTCAATTGGGCTTCCTAAAATAATGATGCGGTCTTTTAATAAACGGGAGTAAATGTCATAGGCGCGCTCCCCGCGGCTCGTTTGTTCAATAACTGTAGGAATTAAGTTCATACTCTTCCTCCTCCGATCATTCGTTTTTTTTATGTACTTTTATCATACAAAAAAGGTCAATAAAGGTCAAATGAAATCCCTTCTACTTATATGTATTCGTGTTTTTTGTTCATCATCCCTTCTTTCATCGTTTCCGCTTTTCGAAATTTTAAACGTCATAGCTATTGCATTTTTTTTTCTTCTTCACTATAATGGTAAGTGCATTTATCATTATGCCCTCGTAGTGTAGTGGATAGCACGAGAGATTCCGGTTCTCTTAGCGTGGGTTCGAATCCTGCCGAGGGCGTTATGAAACCCTGCTTGCGTGGCAAGCAGGGTTTTTTGACATAAAAACAAAGTCCGGTGAGCCACACCGGACGAATGGATAAATTTTGCGAGGCTTGCTCGCTTGTTCTATAAGAATGATAACATGCCTTCGATGCATATGCATAGTAGAAAAAACATCCAATATGTTTTTATCGTCTCTTTCTTATAGAGATGATAAAATGAGGATGAAGGGAGATGGCATGAATGGAGATGCAATTAACGCAAAGGCAAGAGCTAAAAGTTGCGTTGACAAAAGAGCTTGTCCAAGCGATTGAATTGCTGCAATATTCGACGGTAGAATTGCAATCGCTTTTACACGAACAAGCGCTTGAAAATCCATTTATTGAGCTGCGAGAGCGAAAACGGACGACTCATAGGCGGCGTGAGCAAACAGATCGGATGAATTATATTGAAAATGTAAGCGTTTTTAATCGCTCGCTTGCTTCCTATTTGCATGCCCAACTTGTTGGGATGCGTCTATCTCGTGAACATAAAAAAGCGCTCGATTATTTCATTGCTTCGCTTGATGAATGGGGTTATTTGCATACGACGGTTGCGGAGGCGGCTTGCCATCTTCAATTGGAAGAAACGGTTGTATCAAATGCTCTGCATATGTTACGTTCACTTGATCCAGCAGGGGTGGGAGCGGAAAATTTGTCACATTGTTTATATTTACAACTCATCCGTCTTCCAGAAAGGGATGAGTTAGCGGAAACAATTGTCACGGAGTATTTTGAACCGTTTGTCAATAAAAAGTGGAAAGAAATAAAAGCAAAATTAGGTGTAGAATTAAGCGATTTACAACGAGTGTGGGAACTCATTCGTACGCTTCATCCACGTCCGGGAAGTTTATATAATGATGAGCAAATGACGTACATTGTACCGGATGTCATCGTGTCATATGATAACGGAACATGGACGGTGACGATGAATGAAGAAGTCGTTCCAACTGTTGTATGGAATGAATCGTATGAACGGAAAGTACGATCGGATGATCCACACGTTCAAAAATATATCGAGGAAAAACGTCAACAGTTTCAATGGATCCAACGTTGTTTAATGCAGCGAGCAACAACGATTGAGCAAATTGCCTGTGAGTTAATTCATCGACAACGTGATTATTTTGAAAAAGGTTTGCTCCATATGAAGCCACTTACGATGCGCGAAGTGGCAACAGCATTAAACATTCATGAATCGACCGTCAGTCGCGCAGTAAAAAATAAATATATGCAAACGCCTCATGGGTTAATTGACATGCGTCGCTTTTTTACAAGTGGTGTCGATGAACATGCATCACAAGAAAAAGTAAAAAGTTTAATTGCTGAACTCATTAAACAAGAAAATAGTCAAAAACCTCTTTCTGATCAAAATATTGCTGATTTACTTGAACAACGTTACAATATTTGTGTTGCGCGGCGGACGGTTGCAAAATATCGCGAACAGCTTCACATTCCGCCAGCTTCGAAGCGAAAGCAATATGCATAGAGGGGACAAAACATGAAAGTGATCGTATATTCGAAAGAAAATTGCTGTCTTTGTGATGAGGCAAAAGCGATTCTTCGTGAGTTGCAAGTGGAATGGGAAGAAGTCGATATTTACAAAGATGAGCAATTGCTTGAACAGTATCATCTTATCATTCCAGTCATTGAAGTCGATGGAGAAATGGTGGCGTATGGCCGTATTCACAAAGATGTCATAAGAAAGCGGTTACAACAAAAGCGAAGCAGTTGAATAACGTTTCACTTCCTGTTACAATAAAGATGTGGCAGGGGTGAATTTTTTTACACAAAGTGGGACACAATACGTCATGGTGGGACTGAAAACGTCCAAATAGAGAAAAAAGTGAGTAAAAAGGAAGAAAAGAGCATGCGACAATGGATTGATGTTCAACGAAAATTGTTGCCTGATCTTCTCGCGATTATGCAAAAGCGGTATGAAATTTTGCAGCACATTCGGTTAATGCAACCGATCGGACGGCGGACGTTATCGCTCAACTTAGGCATTAGCGAGCGCGTCTTGCGGTCGGAAGTGCAGTTTTTAAAAGAGCAACATTTACTCGATATTACAGCCGCAGGCATGAGCATTACAGCTGAAGGAAATGATGTGCTCATGCAACTAGAAGATATGATGCGAGAAGTATTAGGGCTGAAAGAATTAGAAAGAAAAATAAAAAAGAAACTTCCTGTCGAAGACGTCATTGTCGTTGCCGGTGATAGCGACCAGTCTCCTTGGGTAAAAAGAGAGATGGGAAGAGCTTGTGTCTCACGAATAAAACATTCGCTAAAAGGGGATGACATTGTTGCGGTGACGGGTGGAACAACCCTTGCTGCTGTTGCTGAAATGATGACACCTGACGCGAAATACCGCGATGTGTTATTCGTTCCTGCGCGCGGTGGACTTGGAGAAGATGTAACAAACCAAGCGAACACAATTTGTGCGCGCATGGCTGAAAAAGCGATGGGTCACTATCGTTTATTGCACGTACCTGACCAGCTAAGTGCTGAAACGTACCAATCGATTATTGAAGAACCTGCGATTCGAGAAGTGCTTGAATTAATTAAATCGTCAACGATCGTCATTCACGGAATCGGCGATGCAAAAACGATGGCGGAACGAAGAAAAACACCGCCGGAGGACATGAAAAAAATTGAACAAAATGAAGCGGTGGCCGAAGCGTTTGGGTATTACTTTAATCAGCACGGAGACGTCGTGCATAAAGTAAATACAGTTGGCATTCAGCTCGAAGATGTACGCCACGTTCCTTGCGTCATTGCGGTTGCAGGAGGAGCTTCAAAAGCAAAAGCAATTCAAGCGTATATAAAGCAGGCCAATCGGTGCATCTTAATTACAGATGAAGGTGCAGCAAAACAGTTAGTACGGGATGATTCATCCCTCTAAAATATATCCCTACAATTCCAAAGGAGGAACAAACGATGGCAGTAAAAATTGGTATTAACGGTTTTGGTCGTATCGGCCGTAACGTATTCCGCGCAGCATTAAAAAATCCTGAAATCGAAGTGGTTGCAGTTAACGACTTAACAGATGCAAAAACGTTAGCACATCTTTTAAAATATGACTCTGTTCACGGCACTTTAGATGCAGAAGTAACAGTAAACGGAAATAACATCGTTGTAAACGGAAAAGAAATTATCGTAAAAGCAGAGCGCGACCCAGCAAACTTAGGATGGGGCGATCTTGGTGTCGACATCGTTGTTGAATCAACAGGACGTTTCACAAAACGCGAAGACGCAGCAAAACATTTAGAAGCAGGTGCGAAAAAAGTAATCATTTCTGCACCAGCGACAAATGAAGACATTACGATTGTTATGGGTGTAAACCAAGATAAATATGACCCAGCAAACCATCATGTCATTTCAAATGCATCTTGTACAACAAACTGCTTAGCGCCATTTGCGAAAGTATTACATGAGAAATTCGGCATCATCCGCGGTATGATGACAACTGTTCACGCATATACAAACGATCAACAAATTCTTGACTTACCGCATAAAGACTTGCGTCGTGCGCGTGCAGCAGCGGAATCGATCATTCCAACATCAACAGGTGCAGCAAAAGCGGTAGCACTTGTATTGCCTGAATTAAAAGGAAAATTAAACGGTATGGCAATGCGCGTACCGACACCAAACGTATCTGTTGTTGACCTCGTTGCTGAACTTGAAAAAGAAGTAACAGTCGAAGAAGTGAACGCAGCATTGAAAGCAGCGGCAGAAGGCGAGTTAAAAGGAATTTTAGCTTACAGCGAAGAGCCGCTTGTTTCTCGTGACTACAACGGCTCAACAGCTTCTTCAACAATCGATGCGCTTTCAACAATGGTGATGGAAGGTCGCATGGTGAAAGTTCTTTCTTGGTACGACAACGAAACTGGATACTCTCACCGCGTTGTTGATCTTGCTGCATACATTGCGTCAAAAGGCTTATAATTTTTTGGATTGTTTGCCCAAAACGGTTTATAATAAATAGTTGGAAATACCGAGAAGGGGAGCGGGGATCATCCCCACTCCCTTTCTATGTATCACACGAATAAGGAGGCCTTTCCATGAACAAAAAAACAGTTCGTGACATTGATGTGAAAGGGAAACGTGTCTTTTGCCGCGTCGATTTTAACGTGCCAATGCAAAACGGTGTCGTGACTGACGATACGCGCATTCGCGCCGCGCTTCCAACGATTCAATATTTAATGGAGCAAGGAGCAAAAGTCATTTTGGCGAGCCATCTTGGCCGTCCAAAAGGAAAAGTTGTTGAAGAAATGCGCCTTACTGCTGTTGCGGAACGTTTAAGCGAACTGCTCGGCAAGCGTGTTGTCAAAACGGACGAAGCATATGGTGAAGCAGTGAAAGCTGCGATTGCACAAATGAATGAAGGCGATGTTTTGTTGCTTGAAAACGTACGCTTCTATCCAGGTGAAGAGAAAAACGATCCAGAGTTAGCGAAAGCATTTGCGGAACTGGCAGATGTATATGTTAACGATGCGTTTGGGGCAGCACATCGTGCGCATGCATCGACAGAAGGCATTGCTCACCATTTGCCTGCGGTAGCTGGATTTTTAATGGAAAAAGAAATTGAAGTGTTAGGAAAGGCATTATCAAATCCAGATCGTCCGTTCACAGCAATCATTGGTGGGGCGAAAGTAAAAGATAAAATTGGCGTGATCGAAAACTTATTAGACAAAGTTGATAATTTAATTATCGGTGGCGGATTAGCGTACACATTTGTGAAAGCGCTCGGTCATGAAATCGGAAAATCACTGTTAGAGGAAGATAAAATCGAGTTAGCGAAATCGTTCATGGAAAAAGCAAAAGAAAAAGGCGTGAACTTCTACATGCCTGTTGATGCAGTTGTAGCTGACGATTTCTCAAACGATGCGAACAAAAAAGTAGTGAACATCGATGAAATTCCGAGCGACTGGGAAGGGCTTGACATCGGTCCGAAAACACGTGAATTGTATCGCGACGTCATTTTAAAATCAAAACTTGTCATTTGGAACGGTCCGATGGGCGTATTCGAAATGGATGCGTTTGCGGAAGGGACAAAAGCGGTTGCTCAAGCGCTTGCTGATGCAGAAGGTACATATACGGTCATCGGTGGCGGCGACTCGGCAGCAGCGGTTGAAAAGTTCGGACTTGCAGACAAAATGGATCACATTTCTACAGGTGGCGGTGCGTCGCTTGAATTTATGGAAGGAAAACAACTTCCAGGTGTCGTCGCGTTAAACGATAAGTAAGAAAGGGGATTAAAGCGATGCGAAAGCCGATTATTGCAGGCAACTGGAAAATGCATAAGACGTTAAACGAAGCGCTCCAATTCGTTGAAGAAGTGAAACATGCTGTTCCTTCCAACGAACAAGTCGATACAGTTGTATGTGCGCCAGCGCTCTTTTTAGCGCATTTAGTGGAAGCGACAAAAGGAACGAACGTGAAAATTGGTGCGCAAAATATGCATTTTGAAGATCAAGGCGCGTTCACAGGCGAAATTAGTCCCGTGGCGTTAAAAGATCTCGGCGTCGAGTATGTCATTATCGGACATTCCGAGCGCCGTGAGATGTTTGCGGAAACTGATGAAACAGTGAATAAAAAAGTACTTGCTGCGTTTAAACATGGGCTCGTACCGATTGTTTGCTGCGGAGAGACGTTAGAAGAACGCGAAAGCAACCGTACAAACGAAGTCGTTAGTGCACAAGTGAAAAAAGCGCTCGAAGGCTTAACGGAAGAACAAGTGAAGCAAGTCGTTATCGCCTATGAGCCGATTTGGGCGATTGGAACAGGAAAATCGTCCACAGCTGACGATGCGAACAACGTATGCGGCTACATTCGTCAAGTCATCGCGAACAAATTCTCACAAGAAGCAGCTAATGCGGTACGCATTCAATACGGTGGTAGCGTAAAACCAGAAAATATTGCTGCATTTTTAGCGGAAGAACATATTGACGGAGCGCTTGTTGGTGGTGCGAGCTTACAACCACAATCGTTTTTACAACTCGTGGAGGCAGGAAAATGAGCAAAAAACCAGTAGCATTAATTATTTTAGATGGCTTTGCTCTTCGTGAAGAAACATTTGGCAACGCGGTTGCACAAGCGAAAAAACCAAATTTCGATCGTTATTGGAACGAATATCCACATGCGACATTAACGGCATGCGGTGAAGCGGTCGGTTTGCCAGAAGGACAAATGGGGAACTCGGAAGTCGGTCACCTAAACATCGGTGCTGGTCGCATTGTGTATCAAAGTTTAACGCGTGTGAATATCGCCATTCGCGAAGGTGAGTTTGAGCGCAACGAAACATTTTTAGCAGCGATGGATCATGTGAAAAAACACGGAACAAATTTGCACATTTTCGGTCTTCTTTCTGACGGTGGTGTGCATAGTCATATTAACCATTTATTCGCTTTACTCAAGCTCGCCGCAAAAGAAGGCGTCAAACATGTGTATATTCACGGCTTTTTAGACGGACGTGACGTCGGTCCACAAACAGCGAAAACGTACATTCAACAGTTAAATGAACAAATCGCACAAATTGGTGTAGGTGAAATCGCTACATTATCCGGTCGTTATTACTCCATGGATCGCGATAAACGTTGGGAGCGCGTAGAAAAAGCGTATCGTGCGATGGTGTACGGTGAAGGTCCATCATACCGTGATCCGCTTGCATGCGTTGATGATTCGTACGCCAACGGCATTTATGACGAATTCGTCTTGCCGTCTGTGATCGTCCGTGAAGACGGAACGCCAGTCGCAACGATTCAAGATAATGACGCGGTCATTTTCTACAATTTCCGTCCTGACCGTGCGATTCAAATTTCAAACACGTTTACAAACGATGACTTCCGTTCATTCGATCGTGGACCGAAACATCCGAAAAACTTGTTCTTCGTATGCTTAACGCACTTTAGTGAAACAGTAAAAGGGTACGTGGCATTTAAGCCAACGAACCTTGATAATACGCTCGGTGAAGTATTGTCACAAAACGGATTAAAACAGTTGCGCATTGCCGAAACAGAAAAATATCCGCACGTTACATTCTTTATGAGCGGCGGACGTGAAGAAAAGTTCCCTGGCGAAGAGCGCATTTTAATTGACTCGCCAAAAGTAGCCACATACGATTTAAAACCAGAAATGAGTGCATACGAAGTAACGGACGCTTTACTGAAAGAAATTGAAGCAGACAAATTCGATGCAATTATTTTAAACTACGCAAATCCTGATATGGTTGGTCATTCAGGAAAATTAGAGCCAACGATTAAAGCAGTCGAAGCGGTCGATGAATGTTTAGGAAAAGTCGTCGATGCGATTATCGCCAAAGGTGGTATTGCGATTATTACCGCAGACCACGGAAATGCGGACGAAGTATTAAATCCAGACGGCAGTCCGAATACGGCGCATACGACAAATCCGGTTCCGGTCATCGTAACGAAAAAAGGCATTACGCTTCGCCAAGATGGCATTTTAGGGGACTTAGCGCCAACGATGCTTGATTTGCTCGGATTACAACAACCGAAAGAAATGACAGGAAAAACGTTAATTCAAAAATAAACTAAAGGAGAGATGAACGATGCCAACAATTATTGACATTTATGCTCGTGAAGTATTAGACTCTCGTGGCAATCCGACAGTAGAGGTAGAAGTATACACAGAATCAGGTGCATTCGGACGTGCCCTTGTACCGAGTGGAGCGTCAACAGGTGAGTATGAAGCGGTTGAATTGCGTGATGGCGACAAAGGTCGCTACCTTGGTAAAGGTGTATTACAAGCAGTGAAAAACGTAAACGAAGTCATCGCGCCAGCATTAATTGGTAGCTACGATGTGACAGAGCAAGTTGCTATCGACCGTGCATTAATTGCGTTAGACGGTACAGAAAATAAAGGAAAATTAGGTGCAAACGCAATTCTAGGCGTTTCAATGGCTGTTGCACGCGCAGCTGCTGACTATTTAGGCGTTCCTCTATATCAATATTTAGGCGGATTTAATGCAAAAACGTTGCCTGTTCCAATGATGAACATTTTAAACGGCGGTGCGCATGCGGATAACAACGTCGATATCCAAGAATTTATGATTATGCCAGTTGGCGCACCGAACTTCCGTGAAGCGCTTCGCATGGGAGCAGAAATTTTCCATAGCTTAAAATCAGTATTAAAAGCAAAAGGTTACAACACAGCAGTTGGTGATGAAGGCGGATTCGCGCCAAACTTAAAATCAAACGAAGAAGCGCTTGAAACGATCATTGAAGCGATTGAAAAAGCTGGCTACAAACCAGGTACAGAAGTGATGCTTGCGATGGACGTGGCGTCTTCTGAGCTATATAACAAAGAAACAGGCAAATACCATTTAGAAGGCGAAGGCGTTGTGAAAACGTCTGAAGAGATGGTTGCTTGGTATGAGGAGCTTGTCAACAAATATCCGATCATTTCGATCGAAGACGGTTTAGACGAAAACGACTGGGCTGGTCATAAGTTATTAACAGAGCGCCTTGGCAAAAAAGTTCAACTTGTTGGTGACGACTTGTTCGTAACAAATACGAAAAAATTAGCACAAGGTATCGAACAAGGTGTCGGCAACTCGATCTTAATTAAAGTCAACCAAATCGGTACGTTAACTGAAACATTCGAAGCAATCGAAATGGCGAAACGCGCAGGCTATACAGCAGTAATTTCTCACCGTTCTGGTGAAACAGAAGACAGCACAATCGCTGACATCGCTGTTGCGACAAACGCTGGTCAAATTAAAACAGGTGCACCTTCTCGTACAGACCGAGTGGCGAAATACAATCAATTGCTTCGCATCGAAGATCAACTTGGCGACACGGCGATTTACAACGGCATTAAATCGTTCTATAATCTGAAAAAATAATGCTTAAGCAAGGGAACCTAACCGAATCATTCGGTTAGGTTCTTTTTAGTGTGCTCGGCATGGGTGCAATCTCTAGGGTGAAAGTCCCGAACTGCGAAGGCAGAAGTAGCAGTTAGCTTAACGCAAGGGTGTCCGTGGCGACACGGAATCTGAAGGAAGCGAGCGGCAAACTTCCGGTCTGAGGAACACGAACTTCATATAAGGCTAGGTATCATTGGATGAGTTTGCTAAACAAAACAAAGTCCTTTCTGCCGAAGGTGATACAGAGTAAATGAAGCAGATAGATGGAAGGAAAGATTGCACTCTTACCCGAGGAGGTCTGATGGATACGTGAAGTACCCTTCACAACCTACTTAGCGATAAGTAGCTGAATCATCAGAAGTCAGCAGAGGTCATAGTACGAATCGGTCTAGAACGATTCGGAAGGACTGAACAATCAAGAGAAAATAGCCCTTGGCATTCAGTCCGTCACGATGAACACAGAAAACATAGGACCTCCCAAGAGAAAGGAAACGGTGAATCCCGTGGGGGATCTTTTGGAGGGTGGAGTGACGACTGGCATAAGAAGAACAGCTATTTACGGAAGGAAGAATAACGATGGTTTTGAATCAAATCCTGTCACGAGAGAACATGCTTCTCGCATTGAAACGAGTAGAACAAAATAAGGGCAGCCATGGAGTAGATATGATGCCCGTACAAAACCTGCGAACGCACATCGTCGAAAACTGGCAGTCCATCAAAGAAGCGATTCTCAAAGGTACCTATGAACCGATGCCTGTCCGAAGAGTCGAAATCCCGAAGCCTGATGGCGGTGTTCGGTTACTAGGTATCCCAACCGTGACAGACCGTTTGATTCAACAGGCGATTGCCCAAGTATTGTCGAAGATATATGACCCGATGTTTTCCGAACATAGCTATGGCTTTCGCCCAAATCGAAGTGCCCATGATGCAGTGAGGAAAGCACAAGGATATATCAAAGAAGGATACCGATGGGTTGTAGACATCGATTTGGAAAAGTTCTTTGATCAGGTCAACCACGACAGACTTATGAGCACATTGGCGAAAAGAATCCACGATAAACCGTTATTAAAATTAATCCGCAAGTACTTGCAGTCGGGTGTCATGATTCATGGAGTGGTTTCAAGTACAGAGAAAGGAACGCCACAAGGTGGTCCATTAAGTCCGCTCCTTTCCAACATCGTCCTTGATGAGCTGGATAAAGAATTAGAGAAAAGAGGACATCAATTCGTTCGTTACGCAGACGACTGTAACATTTACGTAAAATCAAAAAGGGCAGGAGAACGAACAATGGCAAGCGTTCAACGATTCATCGAACGTAAACTTCGCCTAAAAGTGAATGAGAAAAAGTCGGCAGTAGACCGTCCTTGGAAACGAAAGTTTCTTGGATTCAGTTTTATCGATGCCGAAGAGCCCAAGATTCGAGTGGCAGAAGAAAGTCTCAAACGAATGAAGAAGAAAGTACGAGAAATCACCTCGAGAAAGATGCCATATTCCATGGAATACCGAATTCAGAAACTGAATCAGTATTTATTCGGATGGTGTGGGTACTTTGCGCTGGCGGATACGAAATCAATCTTTCGGAAAATGGACGGGTGGATTCGTCGAAGACTTCGTATGTGCTTATGGAAAAGTTGGAAAACACCAAAAACGAGGATACGAAACTTGATCAAATTGGGAGTTCCTTCGTGGAAAGCGTATGAATGGGGAAATAGTCGGAAAGGATATTGGCGTATTTCAAATAGCCCCATCTTACACAGAACCCTTGGAAACTCCTACTGGAATGACCAAGGGCTCAAAAGTCTACAAGAACGTTATGAATTCTTGCGTCATTGATCTTGATTGAACCGCCGTATACGGAACCGTACGTACGGTGGTGTGAGAGGACGGAGGTTAATCACCTCCTCCTACTCGATTTTCATTTGGAGAAAAAATTTGGGGTAACTCCTCAAATATATGATCACCCAATCACGATGACCAAAGGCGGAGTAACTTACTATTATCATGTCAACGGTCACGGTGATGTCACGGCATTAACCGATGCAAATGGTAATGTTGTGGCACAGTATCAGTATGATGCTTGGGGAAATATTATTTCGCAAACAGGCACGATGGCTTCGTCTAACCCATATCGTTATGCTGGTTATCGTTATGATGAAGAAACTGGATTATACTATCTCATGGCACGTTATTATGATGCGAACATTGGTCGGTTTATTACAAGGGATACGTTCCATGGGTTTGAGGATGATCCGCAGAGTTTGAATCAATATGCTTATGCTAATAATAACCCTGTAGTGAATATAGATCCTGATGGGCAATTTGCCATGCTCATTCCTGCAGCTTATGCTGCGGCAGTGGCAGTTTTAGGCACTGCGTTAGTTTATTATGCAATTAAGGCACTTGATGCTGTGGGAGAATTAATTGATCAAAGTTTTGCTAGAGTAAAAACAAAACCGAACTATAGATCTAAATATGAGTTACATCATATAGTCGCACAAAAGGCCAAAAAAGCACAACCAGCTCGTAATGTATTGAGCAAGGTCGGTCTCAATGTAAATAATCCTCAAAACTTAATTAGCATTAAAACAGGGCTGCATAGAAGATTGCATACAAATAAATACTATGAAACAATTAATAACATCATGAATTATGCCTATAATAAAAAGTACAGTTATAAAACAAACAGAAAAAGAGTAATTGCAGCTCTTGATGCAATTAAAGTATGGTTAAAAACAAAGAGTTTCTTTTCACCGTTCTAATGGTGAAACTAGGTTGATTTTTCAGAATGGGCCGATTATAGCCTATTAGCATAACCATGCAAATGAGATTAACGTAGAGCCACTGCAGGTATGACTATAGAAAAGAAAAACGTCAGTAGACAAAATCCATCATACCCGTTACTCCATGTTAATCTCTATATTCTTAACCATTTAGAAGTTAAAGATTATACCTAAATCAAAACTTAAACTATTAGTGTCCTCGGTTAAGGAGGGATCAAAACATGTTTCAAATGAATCTAATAAAAAAACTAAAAACTTCTTACCGTATAAGACTGTCAGGAGATAATCAATTTTTATGTCATAATATGGATAGTAAGACGATTGTTTATGATTTAACGACTTGGGAAAAAATTATTGAATTAAACAAACCTAATTATCCAAGTGATATGAGGTTCTCTGAAAACAATAAATATTTATTAATTAAAAGCACTACAGGTACTATATATGTTTATAACACTGCGAACTTCCAGTTGGTAAAAAAGATCCAATCGAAAAAATCTTTTAAGTTGGTTGAAGGAGATACTAATTTTACCCAAGATAATTTAATGATTCTTTCTGTTCTAGAAACCAATGATGGGCAACAAATTGGAACTATTAACATTCATTCAGGGGAATACACGATACTCACAGAATTTGAAAACGCCATTACACTTATTTACTATAATCAATTCCTCAAAAATAGAAATTATCATTTATTTACATTAAGTTATGTAAATAACGAAACGGGTTATAGAGAGAATAAAATTGTTAAAGTTAAGGAACCAATTAACAAGCAGTCAATTGAGTTAAAAAGTCACCCGGAAATTTTAATTTGGGACTCTGTCATTTTCGACTCCATTCATGACGTCTACATCTTGGTAAACGGTTATGAAATAATCTTAGTAGACTCAGACTTTAAAAAGATTTTGAAGAGAGGACACATCATTGACAATGATTCTCCTATGGAACACATTGGATATTTCCGATACCTTCATCAATCAAATGATGGTAGGTTTATTGTAGTGACTTATAATGAAAGTGTAATTATCTTGAGATATGAGGATTTAAAAACCATATTAATTGAAAAAATTCCATATGCTTGTTTTGCTGAATTTAGTAACGATGACCAATATTTACTTGTTGGTACTTGGGAGAACGGGTACGTTTTAGAGAACAACTTACCAGAATATTTTTAGAATTGGTATCTGTACATGTCCTCTCCCATGGAACGAATACAGTGCTGTCGGGAACCGTACGAAGAAAATCGTAAACAATGGAACGACGACGATTACCACAACATACACGTATGACGCCGCCGACCAATTAACAGCCGTCAACGGACAAGCATACACCTACGATGCCAATGGCAATTTAACGAACAACGGCAATAAGACATTTGTGTACGATGATGACAACCGTCTCATTGAAGTGAAAAATGCGTCTGGCGCCACCATCGCGTCATTCACGTATGATCAGCTTGGAAGACGGATCAGCAAAACCACATCAAACGGAACCATTTATTATCACTACGATGGCGACTCGAACCAAGTGCTATATGAAACAGATGCCAACAATAATATTGTTGCTGAGTATACTTGGGATGTGCATGATCGTCCAGTGACAATGACAAGAAATGGGACGACTTACTATTACTATGTTAACGGTCATGGGGATGTTACGGCATTAACGGATGCAAATGGTAATGTTGTGGCACAGTATCAGTATGATGCTTGGGGAAATATTATTTCGCAAACAGGCACGATGGCTTCGTCTAACCCATATCGTTATGCTGGTTATCGTTATGATGAAGAAACTGGGTTATACTACCTCATGGCACGTTATTATGATGCTAATATTGGTCGGTTTATTACAAGGGATACGTTCCGGGGAATGGGTGCCTGTCACTTGTCGAAGAATTTATGATTATGCCAGTTGGCGCGCCAAACTTCCGTGAAGCGCTTCGTATGGGTGCGGAAATTTTCCATAGCTTAAAATCTGTATTAAAAGCAAAAGGCTACAATACAGCCGTTGGTGATGAAGGTGGATTCGCTCCAAACTTAAAATCAAACGAAGAAGCGCTTGAAACAATTATCGAAGCGATTGAAAAAGCAGGCTACAAACCAGGTACAGAAGTGATGCTTGCGATGGACGTTGCTTCTTCTGAACTTTACAATAAAGAGACAGGCAAATACCATTTAGAAGGCGAAGGCGTTGTAAAAACGTCAGAAGAAATGGTTGCTTGGTATGAAGAGCTTGTCAACAAATATCCGATCATTTCAATCGAAGACGGCTTAGATGAGAACGACTGGGCTGGTCATAAGTTATTAACAGAACGCCTTGGCAAAAAAGTTCAACTCGTCGGTGACGACTTATTCGTAACAAATACGAAAAAATTAGCACAAGGTATTGAGCAAGGTGTCGGCAACTCGATCTTAATTAAAGTAAACCAAATCGGTACATTAACAGAAACATTCGAAGCGATTGAAATGGCGAAACGTGCTGGCTACACAGCGGTTATTTCCCACCGTTCTGGTGAAACAGAAGATAGCACAATCGCCGACATCGCAGTAGCAACAAACGCTGGTCAAATTAAAACAGGTGCACCTTCACGTACAGACCGCGTTGCAAAATACAACCAATTGCTTCGCATTGAAGACCAATTAGGCGAAACAGCGGTATACGATGGAGTAAAAACGTTCTACAACTTGAAGAAGTAATAGATGAAGGATGCCTCATGTGGGCATCCTTTATTTCTAGTTTTTTCTCTTCTTTTGGATATATTGTATTACAATTACGATAAATATGAGAAAAAGTAGCACATCAATAATCCAATCGAGAGAGTATGTTTTAAAAAAATCCTTTGCGGTACTTTTTATGACTAATAGATGTCGGGAACGTCACTTCTTGGACAACGAAAAACAAAAAGTATTGGCCAACCTCTACGGAAATTCAAGCAGGTAGATATAAGTTGCATGTAAACGATGGTCTTGGCACAGAATTAGCTGTTGACCCGTCCCCGGTCTATGCCAATGCAGGAACAAAATACGCAACGGCTACCAACTACTGGATTCGAGTAAGTGCCTATAACTCTCAAGGGGAAACCGTCTTTTCTGATGCGTATATGCCTAGTATTCCAGATTTGCCAGTGCCATCAGCGCCTTCCGGATTTGCTTACAGCAATCAATCGGGGAGCAACTCTGGCTATGTCATGTTAAACTGGGATAAGATTCCTGGAGCGACAGGGTATAAAGTGTGGATTTTCAATGGACTTTACTATGAAGCATTTGATGTAGGAGACGTGGACCATTGGACGACGCAAAACAAAGGAATTTGGCCGACCCCCGAAGAAATCGAACAAGGGAATTCTAGTACTTTAACGCTGCATCATGATGGAAAAGGATTAGAACTACCGAGAGATCCTTCGCCAATGTATGCGAAAATGGGAACAAAATACGCAACGAGCACGAGCTATTGGTTCCGTCTCAGTGCCTATGATGCGGACGGTGAGACCATCTTTTCGAGCAATGCATTCACGGTCAAAATTCCTGAGGCGGTTGAATATTTAGGGGAGGAAGATTACTGGTCGATCATTGATGTGCCGTATGGGAGCGTCAATGCCGCTACGGGTAATCTCATGATAGATGAACAAGATGTTTCGATTTCAGGTAGGGGGCTAGGACTTGGTCTATCCAGAACCTACAATAGCTTGTCTCCATGGACCGGTTTATTCGGAAAAGGCTGGCACAGCGATGCGGAAATGAATATCGTCGCGCAAGGAAATGAAGCGCGATTGACGGATGAAGACGGGACGCTTCACATATTTATGAAACGAGCCGACGGAACATACCAAGCGCCAACCGGTGTTTATTTGGAGCTAAGCGAGACCGCCACTGAGTGGATCGTGAAATCGAAAGATCAAACGAAAATGTATTTTAATAAAAGCGATGGCAAGTTAACCAAAATGGTCGACGGTCATGGAAACGCAACGACGTACGGTTATTCGAATGGAAAGCTTACGTCGATTACGGACGCATCGGGAAGAAAATTAGACATTCAGTATCGTCCAGACGGAAAGATCGAAAAAATCATAGGCCCGATGAATCGGACGGTGACATATGGCTACACGAATGATTTGTTAACGACGGTGACTCAGGCGGGCGGAGAAGTGACAAGATATGAATACAATGAGATTGATCGTCTAGTCAAAGTATTCGAGCCGACACATACGGAGGATCAGCCAGTTGTCAATCAGTTCGTGTACGACGGCGACAGGCTTAGTCAAGTACGTGATTCCGAAGGCCATGTATACACATTGACCTATGATCCAACGGAACGGCGATTGCTCATACAAAAGCCGAATGGCCGCAAAACTCAATATACTTTCAACGAGGCTGGTAACCCGATTGAGGTTGTGGATGACGTAGGCGGCTTAAATATTACAACGAAATATGTGTATGAAGGCAACAATTTAAAGGAATCATACGATCCGAATGATGTTGGGGCCACTACACCGACGGAATCATATACGTACGATGCGAATGGAAATGTGTTAACAGCGAAGGATAGCTATGGGACCGAAATCTACCAGTATAATCCAAATAACGATGTCATCTCCATGACAGATACAGAAGGCGACAAGACAACGGTTGCGTATGATGGCTTAAATCCAGTATCCGAAACCGATCAATCGGGAAAAACGTCTTCTGTAGCGAAGTACGATTCCTATGGAAATGTGATTGAAGAAAGTGACGCATTGGGCAGTGCGACCAATTTACTCTCTAATCACGGCTTTGAACAGGGAACGACCGCTTGGACTGTGCTTCGTTCGTATGATTCCGGGCAGTTACAGGAAGATACGAATGTTTATAATGGGTTGACGGGACGAAAAACGTTAAAAATCACAGTGAATTCGACGTCGCCTAGTGCAGAAGCCGGTTATGTGGCCGCTACGCAAGAAATTGCGGTAAAACCGAATGCGACATACACATTAAGTGGAAAAATCAAAACAAATTTAACGAAAGCCAGTGCGTTCTTTAATGTTGAATTTTTAGATAGCCAAAATCGTCGAATTTCTTGGACGGACAATCGTTATAGTCAATTGGTAGGCACAAGACCTTGGACAGAGCGGCAAGTGACGTTTACCACTCCTTCGAATGCAGCCAAAATTCGCGTCTATTTAGAGGTCGATCATAAGTCTCCAGATGCTTCCGGAGAAGCCTGGTTTGATAATGTTCAATTGGAAGAAGCGCAGGTTTCTTCCAGCTACAACCCAGTTGTAAATAGTAGTTTTGAAGGAACCACCACGAATTGGAGTGGAACAGGAGGAAGCGTAGATAATACGGAGTCGTTCGACGGGGCTTACTCTCTCAAAATATCGAGAACTAGCACCACACAATCAGCTAGTGAATATAAGCAGACGGTGATCGTAGGGCAAACTTCAAGTGATACGCCGCTTCGTCTGACACTCACAGGTCTTTCCAAAGCGCAGGATGTCAAAGCCAACGGTACCGTGAGTGCAAGCGATTATTCCATTACGGCTAAAGTATACTTTGTGGATGGAACGACCCAAACGTATACCGCTGATTTTCCGATCGGCACGCAAGATTGGAATCGTGCGGCTATTTCGATCCATCCGTCGAAGCCGATTGACAAGGTGGACGTATCCGCTATGTTCCGCGGAAACTACACAGGAACGGTCTGGTTTGACGCCATTCGCTTGATGGAAGGCAACGTCGTAACGAAAAACAAGTATGACGCAAATGGCAACTATGTTGAGGAAGAAACAGATGAAGCCGGGTATGTCACGAAAAAGAACTATGATGCCGTAGGAAATCTGTTGAGCGAATACGATGAGAAGGGAAATCAAAAACAGTACAAGTATGACCCATCCAATCGTTTAAAACAACTCCTATTGGCGAACGGAACTTCTGTCAACTATGACTATGACTTGAGCGGTAACATGACTTCTAAAGTCATTCAAACGAGTGGCGGTCAGTCACAAGAATTTCGTTATTCTTATGATAAGATGGGAAAACTTATTAAAACCGTCGGTCCGCTGAATGATGTGACCACCAATGAATATGATGCGAACGGCAATAAAATTAAAACCGTCTTGCCGAAAGGAAATACAATTCAATGGACGTATGACGGAACGGAAAGGGTCAAAACGATTTCTTACAACAACGTTCCGTATTACGAATTTAGTTACGATAAAAACGGAAATGAACTTTCTGTAAAATACTTAAAGGACGGCACGACGAAGACAAGAAAATTTGACTCGGCGAATCGGGTCATCGAACAGTACGACCGCGGGGGATTGCAAAAATGGACGTATCCGATCACCTCGGATAAATTGCAACAGTTCCTGTTCTCGCACGGATCATTTAGCCAAACGGTTACGTACCAATACAATGCCTTGGACCAAAATACCATCGTTCAAGACGAAGCGTATACGTATCGCTTTGATTATGACGAAAGAGGCCACGTTCGCACGTTTACGACTGGAAACGGAGCGGGCGCAACCTTCACGTATGATGACCGCGGCTTGGTGAACAGTCTGTCAGTGGGAACTGCAGATGGAACCGAGTTATTGGCGGAAACGTACCGTTATGACGAAAACGGCAATCGGACGAAAATCGAGTCCCCAACAGGAGAAGCGATCGTTTACCGTTATGATGCGCTCGATCAACTAGTGGAAGAGCAATGGCCGGATGGAACGACGATCGAGTACACGTACGATGGATTCGGGAACCGGACGAAAATCGTGAAAACGAAAGAGGGATCATCCACGACGACGACGGCCGATTATAATGCGGCGAATCAGTTGGTTCGTTTCGGCGATGAAACGATCACGTACGATGCGAACGGCAACCGGACCGAAGACAGTGAGTACCAATATGAATGGAACGAAGCCGATCAGCTTGTCGCTATCACTCGAAAAGGAGAAAGCGCGCCGTTTGTCACATACAAATATGACGACGACGGTCGCCGCATTCAAAAGACCGTGAATGGCGTCGTGACGAACTACCATTACCAAGGCGATAGCCTCAACGTTCTGTATGAAACCGATGCGGATGGAAATGTGGTAAGATCATATATATACGGAGAAAACGGCCAGCTGTTGGCGATGAAAAAAGGCGGGGCGACGTACTTCTACCACTACAACGCGCATGGCGATGTCATCGCGTTGACCGATGCGCAAGGAAACATCGTGGCCCGTTACCAATACGATGCGTGGGGGAACATTCTTTCCCAATCCGGCGCATTGGCGGACGAAAATCCATACCGATATGCGGGATACCAATATGACCAAGAAACGGGTCTCTATTACCTAATTGCCCGGTACTATCACCCGACGCACGGTGTGTTCTTGTCCTTGGATCCAGATCCAGGGGATGCGGACGATATCCTCACGCAGAACGGATATACGTATGCGAACAACAACCCAGTGATGTTGGTGGATCCGGATGGGCATTGGGTATGGCTGGCCATCAATGCAGGGTTTGCGGTTTATGATGGATATAAGGCATTTAAAAAAGCTGGATGGAAGGCTGCAGCGATTGCTGTAGGTGTAGGGCTTGTTGGCGGTGTTGCATTCAAAGGTGTGAAAATCGCTTATGGTGCCTATAAATTAGGTAAGTTTTCAAGAACTTATAGGCTGGCGAAAAAAGTGTCAAAAAAATTTGGGGGAACTTTAGGAAGAACTAAAGGCGATGGATGGAAGGTAACTATTCCAGACGGTAAAAAAACCCTAGTTGTAAGAGTTATGAATAAAGGCGGAATACGTAATAAACCGTACTTTAGAATAAGTAAAGATGGACGCGGCTCTTTGACGTTAGATGGTGAATGGTCTAATCGTCGGGAGCTCACACATATTAATGTATCGAGAAGATCCTATAAACAAATTGTGGGAATGATTCATAAATACAGAGGAGAGATTAGGTGAGTGATTAGTATGAATCAAAAAAAATTAGTTGCTTTATTAAATGAAATGTGGGCTACCGTAGTCAAAAGTTTTCATATTGATATTTTATCTCATACGATTAGTCTAAATGTGAAAGTAGTTGATAATGAGAAATATTATAAGATTGTGTTCAAAGGTGTTTCCTCTTTTTATTTCATAGAAAACTCTGGAGATTCCCGATTGAACCTAGTTGATCCAGAAGATGGAGATTACATTGAGCTAACTTCAATTGATTATTATAAGAATGGTATAGGTAAAATTCATATCAGTTCGTCAAAAGAAATTTGGGTTGGTGAATACTTTTCTTCAGCTAACTTTGTACTTGAGTTTTGGGAGGCACTATTATTTATTGAAGCTAAAAGTATAGTGATCAATGGAGAGGAGTTTCTAGTAGATTATCCAGTTAAAGTGCAAAGTTAAAAAATTTTTGATTGATTAATATTGCAAAATGGGCTGTCACATCTATATAGGGCAGCCCTTTGAAAATGCATAAAAGAATTTCCTGGAAATTAAGATATAGGTACTTTTACCACTATGATACACATGGAGATGTCATCGCCCTAACGGATGAGCAAGGAAATATGTGAGTTCCGGAAAAGTAAAGGGGGGATCTTTATATTATCTAATAAGGATAAAATGGTCGGTGCTTTAAAGAAAATAGTAGTCCCAGAATTAAGAAACAGGGGATTTAAAGGGGCTTTTCCTCATTTTAGGAAGCAAGAAGGTCAGTTAGGTTATTTGCTATCGTTTCAATTTGATAAATGGGGAGGAGGATTTATAATAGAAGCTGGAGTAGCAAGAGTTAATGAGGAAGGAAACGTGGTAGTTGATGGTATCGTTCGACCATTTCAAAAGATGAACGCTTTTCACTTAAACAATCGTTTTAGAATAATGAATAATAAAAATGGAGATAAGGATTGGTTTAAATTCGATAACGAAAACGAAAATTTAGAGGAAGCAGAATTTATTCGAATAGCTAAGAATGTTTTACCATATTTGGATATTGCAGAAAATTGGTTTGAAAAAATAAAGCAAAAGCAAACAGTACGATAGAACCAATCTAGGCGACCTGCTTGCTTTATAGCAGTGTCGTCTTTTTTATAACAATTTAGATAAGCTATTGACTCAAGAAAAAGTAGTAATAAGATGGTATGGTTGGTGATACAATGTCATTTTGGGAAAGCATAAAGAACAAGGAAACAGTTGTTTTAAGTGATGATGCAATCGATTTGTTCAGTGATACGCTCTTAGAAATCAAAAAAATTTATCAAGAAGATTTAGAAAGAATGCCAACGGTAGCTGAATTGGAAGCATTAATTTTGAAGGCTTTACAACTTGATTCAAATATTAATGAACAATTAGGGGAAATGGAAATCGTCGATGTAAATTTTAAATTGAAAAAGAAAAGAAAGACGCCTAATATTGAACCAGGTATTGTATTCGCAATCCCGCTTAAAGAAATTGAAAAATATGCTTATGGTTTAGTAGTAAAAGGAAAAGGATTAAAGGATGACATCTATATACAATATTTCGATATCTTCACTAATGAAATATTAGATATAAAAAACTTTAGTAATCAATTTGAAAAACTTTCTGTTCTATATACTATTAACAGTGGAATATATGGAATCGTTAATAAAGAATGGAGAATTATTGGGAAATTGTCTAAAGGTAAATTCAACCCTGAAGAATATGAGTTACCTGATTTTGTGTTTTACAATGGCAAGGAATATTTTGTGAGTCGAGGGGCTGCGAATACACCAATAGCAGAATTAGAGCCTATTTCTAAAGAGGAAGGGGAAAAAATAAAAAATCCAATTGGCTTGGTTGGTAGTAGTAATATAGTGGAGATGCTTACTAATTCATACTACGAGAAACAAAATCAGAAATAATGTATTTAGCTTTTTTAGGGTTATCCCGTGATTTAAGGGATAACCTTTTTATTGTACAGTGAAGACAGTTGACGAATTCAAAAGAATGTGAATGGCGTCGTTACGAACTACCATTACCAAGGCGATAGCCTCAACGTCTTGTATGAAACCGATGCAAGTGGAAATGTGGTAAGATCGTATATATACGGAGAAAACGGACAACTCCTTGCCATGAAGAAAGGCACAGCAACGTATTTTTACCACTATAACGCCCATGGCGATGTCATCGCCCTGACGGATGAACAAGGAAACATCGTTGCCCGTTATCAATATGATGCATGGGGGAATATTCTCTCTCAATCCGGTGCCTTGGCGGAGGAAAACCCATACCGATATGCGGGATACCAATATGACAAAGAAACGGGTCTTTATTACCTGATTGCCCGGTACTACCGCCCAGAACAAGGTGTGTTCCTATCCTTGGATCCAGACCCGGGGGATGCGGACGATATCCTGACGCAGAATGGATACACGTACGCAAATAACAATCCGGTGATGTTGGTGGATCCGGATGGGCATTGGGTATGGCTGGCTATCAACGCGGGATTTGCGGCGTATGATGGGTATAAGGCGTATAAAACCGGAAGAGGATGGAAATATGTCGCTAAAAAAGCGGCCTTAGGTGCGATTGGTGGAGGAAGGTTTAAACTTGTTAGAAATACGGCTAAGTATATTATTAGAAGTAAAACATATACAAAATCTAGTTTAAAACTTGGCCGACAGATGCATAAACAATATATGGCTCATTTGCATAATCCAACAAAAGGAAGGTATAAAGAATATAATGAGATACCAGGAATTCGTCCAGATTTTGTGGACTTCAATACAGGAACAATCTATGAATTAAAGCCTTATAATCCTAGAGCAATCGCTCAAGGAAAGCGACAGTTAAAAAAATATAAGCGAATATTTGAACAAGAACGTGGAGGAAAATGGAAAACAGTTTTGCATGTTTATTAAGGGGTGATAGAATGGATAAATCTGAATTTATAAAATATTTAGATGATTTGTTTAAATCTCATTCTTTTAGAAAGAGGGGAAATCAGTGGAGCTTTAGTAATGATGAGATTATAAAAATAATTAGATTATCAAAATCAAGATACGGTAATTTTTACTATATTTATTACGGATTTATTATAAAAAACCTTGAGCTTGGTCGTTCTATGATGCATGTTTCCCATGGGCTAGGTTCCTTGGATGATAAAGAAAATGCAAGAATCACGGAGTTATTAGATTTTGATCTTTCTATACCTGACGAAGATAGAAAGAATGAACTAAAAAAGTTTATTGAAAGAGAGATATTTGGAATGTTCAACAAGATTCATACTGAAGAGGATCTGTTAAAGGAATTAAAGAAACGTGATCATTTAAATGACATTCCATTATGCGTGAAAAAATATTTTAAGTTAGAAGATGTCGATGAATGTTAAGAGTGTTTTATTTCGAGTTAGAACGAAGTAACAGATGTATTTTAGCTTCCTAGCCTTAGGAGAGTATATGCCTCTCTTAAGGTTTTTTTCTTTTTAGGAGAGGCTTTCCAAAACCGAGCTTAAGAAAGGAAATCTGCGGGTGGCAAACAATCGCATTGTTGTTAAAAATGAAATTTATAATTTAGAAAAAGTGGAAAAGAGTTGATTCGACGATCTTGGATCAATGACAACAGTTCCTGTTCTCTCACGGATCGTTTCGCCAAACGGTCACCTACCAATACAACGCCTTGGATCAAAACACGATCGTCCAAGATGGAACGTATACGTACCGTTTTGATTATGACGAGAAAGGCCACGTTCGCACATTTACGACTGGAAACGGAGCCGGCGCTACCTTTACGTATGATGACCGCGACTTGGTGAACAGTCTTGTGGTGGGGACGGCAGACGGAACCGAACTATTATCGGAAACGTACAGTTACGATGAAAACGGCAACCGGACGAAAGTGGAATCCCCAACGGGGGAAACGACCATCTACCGTTACGATGCCCTAGACCAAATAGTGGAAGAGCAGCTTCCAGATGGTACGAAAATTGAATATGCCTATGACGGATTCGGCAATCGGAAGCAAATCGTGAAAACGAAAGATGGGCAGTCGACGACGACCACGGCTGATTATAATGCGGCGAATCAGTTGGTTCGTTTCGGTGACGAAACAATCACGTACGATGCGAACGGCAACCGATTGGAAGACGGTCAGTATCAATATGAATGGAACGAAGCCGACCAGCTCGTCTCGATTACAAGAAAAGGCGAAAGTACCCCATTTGTCACGTACAAATACGATGAAGACGGTCGCCGTATTCAAAAGAATGTGAATGGTGTTATTACGAACTACCATTACCAAGGCGACAGCCTAAACGTTCTGTATGAAACCGATGCAAGTGGAAATGTGGTAAGATCGTATATATACGGAGAAAACGGACAACTCCTTGCCATGAAGAAAGGCACAGCAACGTATTTTTACCACTATAACGCCCATGGCGATGTCATCGCCCTAACGGATGCGCAAGGAAACATCGTGGCCCGTTACCAATACGATGCATGGGGGAACATTCTTTCCCAATCCGGCGCATTGGCGGACGAAAATCCATACCGATATGCGGGATATCAATATGACAACGAAACGGGGCTCTACTATCTGATTGCCCGGTACTACCACCCAGAGCATGGCGTGTTCCTATCTTTAGACCCAGACCCAGGGGATGCGGACGATATCCTCACGCAGAATGGGTATGCGTATGCGAACAACAACCCAGTAATGTTAACCGACCCAGATGGAGAGAATCCTTATATAATTATCTTGGTCTCCGTTGGTGGAAGGATTGTTGCTAAAAAAGTAGCTAAATCCTTAATAAAAAAAGCAGTAAAACGAACCGTTAAGAAAGCTGCTAAACGATATACAAAGTCAAATTTAAAATTAGGACGACAAATGCATAAATCATATAAAGCTAATAAGGTACTTAAAGGGGTAAGAGAAAAGGAATTTCGTTTACCAAGTGGAAAAAGAATTGATTTTATTGATTTCGAGAAGAAAATTATATATGAACTTAAACCAAATAACCCACGAGCAATAAAAAAAGGCCTAAAACAATTAAAAGCTTATAAAAAAGAAGTTGAAAAAATTTATGGTAAAGGCTGGAGAACAGTATTAGAAGTTTATTGAGGAGGTAGAGGCGATGGAAAGGAAAGAGTTTAAAAAGATTGTCAATGACTGTTTATTAGCAAACGGTTTCTCGAAAAAAGGCAAATATTATTATAAGGAAAGTCCTGAGGTAATATGTTGCCTTGGATTGCAGAAATCAAATTACTCTAATTGTTATTATGTAAATGTAGGTATAGTGATTAAGGAAATAAATAAAGGGCTAGAGCTTCCACGAGATGTTGACGGTGATATTAGATGTAGGTTCTATTTCAAAGTTGAAGGTAAGGAAGTTGACTGTCTTGACCTTGACAGAATAAATGAAAGTAGTGTTATTGTTTCATCATTAGAAGCGAACATTTCAGAAATAATAAATCCATCATTAGAACTCGAAGGTCTTAAAGAACTATTAAAGAAGAAACCCGTTCTCTTATACCAAACAACAATTAATGCGAAACAATATTTAGGTATAGATGAATAAGATTTAGCCATAGGGGGGATCTCCTCTATGGCTATTTTGGTTTGGGAGCGTAGTGCCGAATTGTTTAATGCAAAATAAAACTTTAGCAAAATGCAAGATAAAAATTAAGCACTAAATTGGAAACAAAACAGGTCAGTTTTCTCACAAAATATAATTTCAGAGACACGGCTTTACATGGAGTGGCGTGCATGGTAGGCTGGTTGCCTCTGCGAACTCCTTTTGTGCTGCGGCCTTCGCAAAAGAATCTATGCACGCAGAGGCTCCATGTCAAGCCTTATAGGGTAAGATAATTTATATTGATATATGGATTATATTTACTTTTATGGAACATAGGGTGCTAAACTTTTTCATTGCATTTCGCTTAAATTTTTAGTTGCAGAAAACAATCGTAGTAAACAGGAAAGATATTATCCTGGTGAATGGAGGCCATGATAATGAACGACTATGAAATACTTTTTCAAAAATATGTAAAAGAATTAAAAGAGGCAATTGAAGAAGAAAAGGAATTTTTAGATCTGAATCTTGACAAAGAAAGATATGAATACGAATTAAGTATTAGCGGAAGAGTAATTGCCGTATTTAGGAAATATTGGTTTGAGTGTGACAAGTTAAACGATAATGAGGAAAATGAATATTATGTAAACCCAAAAGATTTTTGTGTTGATTGGTTGTCAGGTGAACATGAGGAACTATTTAGAATTATTGAAAAAATGCCATATTATCCAATAGGAATAGACGAACATGGAAATTATGTTTAAAAAAACAGCTGTAATATGGGCTATCTCATGATTTAAGAAAGGAACAGGTACTTATGTAATTAAATTCCGTAGTGGCTATAGGTATATTGGTAAAGGCAGTTATAAACGCGCAAAATATTCTGCAAGATCTAAAGCAAAGAAGTACGGAGATAAAGTAATATACAGAGCTTGGAGACCTGCTAGATCAGATGATGAAGCGTTTATCAGAGAGTATAAGCTGATGATGAAATACAAGTTTAAACAAGGGGGAGAGTTATATAATAAAATTCATAGTCCTAGAAGAAAGAAGTATTATAATTATTATGGAGAATATTGAAAAATAAGTAAAAAGTGTGTTTAAAAATAGTTTGACAAAAGCGTCTTTCCATTCAATTCTTGATGGAAGACGCTCATTGTCTTAACTTATACCTATGTTTTAGGAGGAGTTATGTATAAGATGATTGAAATAGACGGAATTAAAATCAAAGAAGAACCGACAGGGAATATAATTACAGTAAAATCTGAAAAATTAGATTTATGCATTGACATCATTAATCGTTATGATATCAAGAGAATAAATATAAGGGATGGCAGTTATCACTACCAAGATATTGATTTTCTAGAAAAATGCCCGAATGTTGAAGAGGTTTATATTCGCCATTATAATCTTCAAGACTACTCGGGGCTCTATTCAATCAAAAATTTAAAAATTTTAGCGTTAGATGAAACCAAGAGTAAGATTGATTTGAATTTTGAAAAACTTTCCACCCTGCAAACCTTATACGTTGATTGGCAGCCGAAAATGAAAGGGCTACGTTTTTTAAAAAACTTGAAGGAATTACAGCTGTTTAGGTTTAGTTCTAAAAATAAAGATCTTGGGGATTTAGCGGGTTTATCTCAATTAGAAACGCTTATTCTTACACATGGAAACATCGAAACTTTGAAAGGAATTGAAGAACTGAAGAGTTTAAAAAATCTTCAGCTAAATTATATCCGCGGATTAGCTGATATAGATAGTATTAAATTTCTTCGCGAGTTAGAGTACTTGGAAATACAGTCTTGTAAAAAAATTAGAAGCTTCGAGTGTATAAAAGAGTTAAGAAAATTAAAAAAGTTGATACTGGACAAAGTTGGCGATATTCCTTCACTCAGTTTTGTTAAAAATTTAAAACATTTAAAACATTTAGCTTTTGTCGAATGTAACGTAGTGGATGGTGATTTAAGTTACTGTCAAGGGATTGAATACGTATATTTTACACAAAAGAAACATTACTCGCATAAATTAAAAGATTTTAATTCAATCATTAGCGAATAACAAGGGAGGAGAGTTTTTGATGAGATTTCCTAAAGACGAAGACGGGCAAACGTTGGAACTATTATATAAAAATGGCGTTGATTTTAATAAAAAGCATCAATTAGATTTTTTTATTGTTTTAGAAAATGAAAAAGATGCTTTTGAGCTAGGTCGTGAGCTTGAAGAGCGAAATTTTATGTTTACCATTGAAGAGGATCCAGAAACTAAAGAATGGGTATGCTGTGTAACGAAAGAGATGTATTTAGATTATGATGAAATTGTAAGTTTTCAAAAGGAGCTCAATAAGTTAAGCAAGCCTTTTAATGGTTATTGTGATGGATGGGGGACATTAGTTGAATGAGTAGCCTTTTTCGAAGGGGATGAAAAAGCGCTATATACGTGCAAGGAAAATGATGTGGACCATTGCAGTGAGCTTCGATTGCTGGGAAGAAATTGATTGAATAAAAGCCCTTCTCATTCGAGAGGGGCTTTAATCTTCCCATACTTCGTTCATAAGCTCTTCAATTTCTTTTCGAAGTTTTTCCGTTTCTTTTTTATCAACTACAACTTCAATAATGACAACATCTCCTACCTCAGCTTCTTTTGGAAAGATGGACTTCGGAAAGTCTTGAGTTTTTCCGTTAATCTCAACTACTGCAATATCATCCTCGAAACGATCAATAATTCCTTTTACCTTTTTCATTATCGCTTCTCCGTTTTCACTGAAAGTTTAGAACCGTTGCTCGTGAAAACAATCGTTCCTTTTTGGTCTGTTCTATAGACAGTAACGAATGATGTGACAACGAATGAATATGATGCCAACGGAAATAAAATCAAAACGGTTTTACCGAAAGGAAACACGATTCAATGGACGTATGACGGAACGGAAAGGGTCAAAACGATTTCTTACAACAACGTTCCGTATTACGAATTTAGTTACGACAAAAACGGAAACGAACTTTCTGTACAATATTTAAAAGACGGTACGACCAAGACAAGAAAATTTGATTCCGCGAATCGTGTCATTGAACAATCCGAACACGGAGGATTACAAAAGTGGACCTATCCGACGACATCGGATAAATTACAACAGTTTATGTTCTCCCATGGAGCGTTTAGCCAAACAGTCACATACCAATACAATGCCTTGGATCAAAATACAGTCGTCCAAGATGGAACGTATACGTACCGCTTTGACTATGACGAGAGAGGAAACGTTCGCACCTTCACGACAGGAAATGGGGCCGGTTCAACCTTTACGTATGATGACCGTGGCTTAGTGGAAAGCATTTCGGTCGGTACGGCGGACGGAAAAGAAATTTTAGACGTTGAATTAAAACCAAAAGATTCTTGGAAAAGAAGCAATGTAAAAAGGCAACTCAAGAATTATAAGAAAGCCGGCGCATGGATTATAATTAAGGCAAGTTATTAAAGATATTTTGGGACACACACTTAGAGTGTGTCCCTCTTTGATAGTTTTAGGGGTGAAAAATATGAATCAATATGAGGAGACGGTTAGAAATTTAGTTAATAATTTTAATGAGCATAATATAGATATAGTTGCTCAAGATTTAGCTAAGATGGGAAGGGACATAATTACTATCTTACAAAAATACTTTTATAAAGTAGATCCTAATGGTAAGATTGGGATATTAGAAACATTGAAATTATTAAATGACAGTAGTGTAATCCCTTTTCTGAAAGCTATTCTTGAAGATGAGACAGAGATATTTTTTGTTAAAGCTTATGCAGAAAGTGTATTGGATTTTTTAGAGGGTAAAGAAACTCAATTAAAAAGAAAAATTCACAATTTATCTAAAAAAAGTGGCACGGATTTAATCGCAGATATAGCTATGATAGGAACAATTGGCGATTACAATGCTATAAGAGAATTAGACAAAATCAAGACGGATAACAAAGAGGTACTGGAACAAATCAAGGTAGCAAAATTACAAATAATGTGTGGAATAGAAGAAATAATCAAGGAGTACAGAAAACCAGATTCCCGTTATTCTCATAAAGCATTAGCAGAGGCTATTTATCATTCATTTGATCATCCAGAAGCATCAAAAGTTATAATAGAAGATCTCTTTAGTGAGGAATTTGAGCGTATTTTTAGTGCCGTTACTCTACTTGCTTTCGCGGAAAAATTTCCTAAGGACAAAGTTACCAGGGATGTAGTAAATAAGTTCTTTGAAATTTTAACGGGTGATTTTAATACAACACTAAAGAATCATGCCATACTTGCAATAGGTAGATATGGAAATACTGATGATGCATCAAGGCTTGAAAGAATTGTTGAGGAAAAAAAGTATTTAACAAAAAAGAAATTTTGGAAATGGCTAAGTGAAAGCGCACTATTAGACGATATCAAAATCACAATAAAGAAATTGAAACGAAAGAAATAGACGATTCACACTCTAAAAGGCCGGTGAAAAAAGTACACCCTTATTAAGTGCCAGGCACATGTCGAACGCGACCATGCCTTTGTGGGAGGCAAAGAAGAAGTGTCCACAATTGGTGATCCTGAAACCTGATTTTGACCTATATCGAGAAATGAGTACGAAAGTTTTTCAATTTCTAGCAACTTTTTCGCCGATTTTGGAACCCGCTTCTATTGACGAGGGATATTTGGATATAACCAATCGCTATTCGTCGGGAACTCCTCTTCAAATCGCTCAGCAAATTCAAAAAGGTTTGTTAGAGACGTTAAAAATTCCCGTTAGCATCGGAATTGCTCCTAATAAGTTTTTGGCAAAAATGGCGAGCGATCTAAAAAAACCATTAGGAATTACAGTCCTTCGCAAACGGGATGTGCCAAAAATACTCTGGCCTTTGCCCGTTCAAGCAATGCATGGGGTTGGAGAAAAAACAGCAAAAAAGTTAAAAAGCATTGGTGTTTTTACCATTGGTGAATTGGCAAAAACGGAAAAAGGAGTGTTAAAAGACTTACTTGGCATCACAGGGGTCTACTTGCAGGAGCGAGCAAATGGAATCGATCACCGACCGGTTGATCCTGAAGCCGTTCTTAAATTTAAAACCATCGGCCATTCCACGACCCTTTCTCATAATGTTACTGAGGAACATACCCTCATTGAAGTATTGCGAAAACTGGCTTATTCAGTCAGCAACCGAATGAAAAGGAAGCGAGTCGTTTCCTCAATGATTCAAATTACGATTCGCTACGCTGATTTTCAAACGGTGACTCGAAGTAAAAAGTTATTGAATCCGTTTCAAGAACCAGAAGAAATTTTTGAATATGCGGTGAAGCTATTTAAACAGCATTGGAACGGAGATCCAGTAAGATTGTTAGGGATTACCGCCCTGGATGTATTGGACAAAAAAGAATCGATCAAACAATTAGATTTGTTCAGCTATGAAGAAGATGCAAAAAATGAAGCATTATTGAATGCCATTGAGCAATTAAAACGAAAATTCGGTGAAGGAATTATTCAACCCGTATCAGAACTTCTTAACAAAGAGAACAATCACTCCTAAAACTAGTCATTTAACATTTCGTCAAAATTTATAATCCTTTAAAAGTTTCGCTTGCACCTCCCGTTACGTGAGGAAGTATGATTGAAATGACCTCAGCTGCAATCATATTGGATGGGAGGAATTTGAAGATGAACAAGAAACCATATTATTCAATAGGAGAATTTTCTGAAAAGACGGGTACAACGATACGGACATTGCATTATTACGATGAAATTGGACTGCTCAAGCCTGAAAAGCATCCTAGTTCTGGACATCGCCTATACACCGATCAAGATGTACTAACGTTGCAAAAAATTGTAAGCCTTAAATTTTTAGGCTACAGTCTAGAGGAAATATGCAAAATGATCAACGAACCTAGCTTCGATTTAAGCTTAAAGGAAACATTACAAATTCAACGAAAAGCGTTTGAGGAGAAAAAAGAACATATCGAAAGAGTATTAAAAGCGATCGATCGAACGATTACCCTGTTAGAGGAAGAAGGGGAAGTAGACAGTACAATCTTAATGAGTCTAATTCACAACATCCAAACAGAGAAGGAACAACGCCAATGGCTAGAACAACATACGTCTAAGGAAGTGGTTGATGAGTTATTCAATAAACCTGAAGAAGAGATGATTGCATTAGACAAAGAATTTATCCATTTGTCCAAGGAAGTAAAAAGGTTAGCAGGAAAGCCCGTTCATGACCCTGAGGTACAAGAACTCGTAGAAAAATACATGAAGGTAGCCCTTGAATTTGTCAGTGAAGAAGCGGCGAAAGCTTTCAGTGGGTTAGATGAGACAGAAATAGAAGAACTCAAGAACAAGTTTCCGTCTCCGCATACAAAGGAAGAGGACGAGTGGTTTCAACAAGCGATTGAGTATTATATGATCAAGAATGGCATGCATGAGCCAAATGTTGATTGAAAAATAAACAGTTCTATGTCAACTGTGGAGGTGCACTTGATAGGAAGTGCACCCTCTTTTATATGGATGAAAGTTAGATCCGTGAACATAACACTGTTTTCTGCAAGCAAAAAATGCAGAGTTTTCCGTTGGGATAGCCCTTGAAATTTAACATTTCCTCCCATCTCTATAGAATCCATATTCGCTGTAAGATGAACAAGGATTGTATAATCCTGCTCACAACAAATTGGTTATTGCAAATGCGACGAATTTTTACTATCCTTATATCAGCAAGTATATGTTGATATTTTTTCAACAACATCAAAAATGTTGATATATATTCATCAACAAAAAGAGGGATATTATGAAACCAACGCCAGCAATCTGTTTCGCAGCAGATGTCAAACAGTCCAAACGGATAGAGAAAGAACATTTAATTTCCATACTGAAAGAATGCCAGCAGACAATCAACAAACAATTTGAACAAGACTTGCTTGTTCCGTTTGCCATTCGAAATGGCGATGAACTCATTGGCGTCACGAAAAACTTTTCGCATGCCTATCCGCTGATCAACCAGATTTTCCAACTGTCACGGCTCCATCGTTGTCCTTTTTATTTAGGCATTGGAATTGGAGAACTGGAAACGGATGAAATAAACGTTCATACGATGAATGGAAGCGCTGTGTTACATGCATTTGAAGCAAGGGACAAACAACTAAAGAAAAAAAGTGAGCAAGCAAAAATTTGGAATGATGTTGAAACCGAGACAAGCTTTTATTTTTCATCCGAACTTGTCCCGCACGAACCACTTAACGCCTTATTAAATGTAATCGTCACAACCAAACGAAAGTGGACGAATAAGCAAAAACAAGTCATCGAATTGATTGAACAATTTCCCGAATGGACGTATGAAAAAATCGGAAAACATTTAGGGTACAAATCACCCATTTCGACCGTCAGTTACTTACTGAAACGTGCTGATTACCAAAAAATCAAAGCAGTAGAAGATAGCTTTACTCAATTGCTAGTGCTGTATGAAAATCTCTTGAATCGTAGGGAGCGATAAAATTTGTGGATTTATTTTTATGCTGCTCATTTGCTGGGGGATTTTATTTTTCAATCGGATTCATTCATCATCTTTGGTGAGGAGACTCCCACTTCAACGACCAAAGGGAGTAAGTGGGAGAGGAATCGCTTTTTTTGTGTTTTTGTGTCACTAAAAAATATGATATAATATATTTAGTGAAAGAGAGGTGAGACAAATGGACATGACGTTAACAGCCAAAATAAAAATTTACCCAACGGCGGAACAAGCAGAAGTATTGAAAGCCACCCTTTCCGCTTATCGACAAGCATGCAACGCTGTATCTGTTGTGATTTTTGACACAAAAGTGCTTGCACAAGCCAAGTTGCACGACATGACTTATCGTCCACTTCGAGCAAACTACGCGTTGCGTTCGCAAATGGCGCAATCTGTGATCAAGACGGTGATCGCTAGATACCGTTCCCTAAAAAGCAATGGTCATGAATGGACATTGGTTCGCTTTAAAAAACCTGAATATGATCTCGTTTGGAATCGAGATTATTCGCTTGTTCAAGGATTATTTTCTGTCAATACACTAGAAGGACGGATTAAAGTGCCGTTCGAACCAAAAGGCATGGAACAATATTTTGATGGCTCATGGACGTTTGGTACAGCCAAACTCGTCTATAAGCATAACCAATTCTTTTTGCACATCCCTATGACCAAAACGATTCCAACCGTAGATGAACACAACATTCGCCAAGTGGTCGGTGTCGATGTAGGGGTTAACTTTCTTGCAACAGCTTATGATTCGCAAGGGAAAACCACCTTTTTTAACGGACGAAAAATCAAGCATATGCGTGCGAAGTACAAACGAATGCGAAAAACCCTCCAACAAAAAGGGACGGCTTCTGCGCGTCGGAAGTTGAAAACAATCGGACAACGAGAAAACCGTTGGATGACGGATGTGAACCATACGATCACGAAGGCACTCGTTCGTCAATATGGAGAACGTACCCTTTTTGTATTAGAAGATTTAACAGGCATTCGTGAAAAAACAGAACGTGTACGTATCCATGACCGATATGAAACCGTATCGTGGGCTTTTTATCAGTTCCGTCACATGTTAGAGTATAAGGCACGTTTGCATGGGTCAAAAGTGATGGTGGTTGCTCCGCATTACACCTCTTTGACATGTCCAAAGTGTGGTCATACGGAAAAAGCCAATCGAAACAAGCGTACACACACCTTTTGTTGCCGAACATGCGGATACACCTCAAACGATGACCGCATTGGTGCCATGAACCTTCAACGAAAAGGAATAGAGTACATCGTTGAAGGAACGACACAGGCATGACCTGCGTCGTTGGGCAGTTGTCAACCTGCCCCTGATGCAACCCCAAGTCAAGGAAGGAGGACCAAGTCCGCTCGCACTTCTGGGGAGTTGCAAGCCCCCACTTCAAGCGTTAGCTAAGTGGGGGTAGTTGACGATTCACCAGCCAAAATTGGCCAAATCATCGGCATGCTAGAGCGGGCTCTGATCGTGATCCTGATGATGATCGATTTACCACAGGGACTTGCCTTTTTAGCAGCATTAAAAACATTAACCCGATTTAAGCAATTTGAACACGTAACTATTCAGCCACATCATAAAGTGAGCTGAATATTTTCTTCTTTCCTTGTCTATGATGTGAATATTGATAGACAAGGAGGTGAATCGCATGTTGACGGTACAACAAGCTGTATTTACAGTTGAGAGCTTAATCGGCAAAGTTCAACAACAAAAACAGCTCATTCATCAACTCGTTCAAGAAAATGAACATTTGCGTCACGAAAACAAACAACTACGCAAAGAAAATGAACAACTGAAGTACCGTGTTCAAGAGCTGGAAGCACGCACGAAAAAAAACAGCTCCAATAGCCATTTGCCCCCATCTTCTGACCGTTTTGTCCACACCCATTCTTCTCGCAAGCCATCTGGCAACAAGCCAGGCGGACAAGAAGGACATCAAGGAACGACGCTCCGTCAAGTGGAACATCCACATCATCGTGTCGTCCATCGTGTGAACACGTGTCAAGGATGTGGGGCTTCTTTGCGTGAAGTCAAACCGTTCAAAGTCGATATCCGTCAAGTGTTTGATGTCCCTCCTGTGGCGATCGAGGTGACACAACATGAACGTGAAGTGAAATCCTGTCCACATTGCCGATGTGTTCAACAAGCGGAGTTTCCACCACATGTCACGAATCATGTGCAATACGGTCCACGTCTCACGGCGCTCGTTGTTTATTTGCATCATATCCAATTGATCCCGTACAAACGTTTGAGTGATACGATCGAAGCATTATATCAACACTCGGTTAGTACGGGAACTCTTGCCAATATGGTGAAACGAGGACGCGAAGCGCTAGAATCGAATATGGACATCATCGAAGACGCCTTACTTGAATCCAACATCTTGCATGTCGATGAAACGAGTTTACGCATCAATGGGAAACTCGCATGGGTGCATGTCGCGTGTACATCAAAATACACGTACTTGGCTTCTCACGCTTCTCGTGGGAAGAAAGCGACCGATGACATTGGGATTCTTCCCCGATATGAAGGAACGATGATGCATGATGCGTTCGGTACGTATCCAAAATACACGCAAGCCACCCATGCCCTTTGTCACGTCCATCATTTGCGTGAATTGAAGGGTTTCACCGAACAAGGGCATACATGGGCAGCGCGCATGACCACGTTTCTGTTAGCCGCCAAACAAGCCGTCGAAGCCCATCACGGTGCACTTTCCGAAGAAGAAGCGAAACGATGGGAACGAGTGTATGATCGCATCCTAGCGAAAGCACAGCACCGATTGGAAACGATGACGCCTCCTCCGAAAAAAGCACTCGCTTTTATTCGACGGCTTCAAAAACGAAAGGAAGAAGCGCTGCGTTTCTTATGTGAAGTGCATGTGCCCTTTGACAACAACCAAGCCGAACGCGATCTTCGCATGGTTAAAGTCAAAGAGAACATTTCGGGTACGTTTCGCGAAGAAACATTCGCCCAGTCTTTTTGTATCACAAGAAGCATCGTTTCCACACTCGCGAAACACGAAAAAAACGTGTGGGACTCGTTATGTCTTCTGTTGACGGGCGACACGCTCGATCGTGTTCTTTCTATCACTTAGGGCATTTTCTATCACGGAGATGCCCTATTTGTGTTGCGCTTTTTTACATACTACTATCGGGGTGAATAGTTACCTTAAGATATTATATACCAACCTGAAAATTAAAATAGTACCCTGCATCGTTAAGAATTTCGGAGACTTTCTCTAAAAAGTCCTTGCATTTATCAGGAAATTTGTCTTTGAAATAAATTTTTATTTCGAACTCTCGCCCTTTTGCATCCTCATAAGTAGAATATATTTCTCCGCTTTCAATAAAACTTAAGTATACATTTATTTTTTCTTGGAGAAGTAATAAATGTTCCTCTTCATTTTCCCACTCAAGGGAATCAATAATCCCCAAAGTTACAATCCCTGTTTCCTTATTTAAACTAATAATGTCAACTTCGTTAGTATTTTGTAACGGCACTTGTCATCACTCCAAATTTATTTTTTTCGAATAATTTCTACTTTTGTCGGAGCAATTTTGGTTCCACCCGTATAAGGAGCTTTTCCTTTTCCTACAACCGTAGCCCCCGATTGTTCAATCTCTGGAAAAGCTTTCTTTTGATTTTTTGTTAGTGGTGCTGTAGGGGAAGCTTTACATTCTACACATTGTATTTGCCCTGTTTGACTATTTTTAGAAACAATATCAATTCTTGTTCTAACCCCACTTTTAGTTTTAACAGTTATTTGTTGTCTTACATTAATATTATTAGGGTCTGAAGATATTTTGTTAACAACTTCCTTTTCAAAAGCATCTCCTTTAGCTTTGTTTTGTTCAAGTTGAGATTTACCTGTATGTTTAACATTACCCTTAGACACTCCCCCTGAAGAACCTTCACTCCGGCTCATTCGCTGATATAATTCCTTGGCACTTTTGGCGAAGTTCGTGCTTCCTGTTGCCGTCAAAGTGGCTCCATGGGTCACTCCCGCAGCGGCAATGGCAGTGGCAGGTGTTCCAATGACAGCTCCTATTCCTGTGGCGTTAAGCACCATTCCACCTGTACCAATGGCAACGGAACCTGTCGTTTCCATGACGCCTGCGATTGTTGCCACTGCATGTCCGAACACTTGTCCTGCTTTGTACGCTGTCGGATGTTTCCTGTAATCTGAGCGCTTTTGTACAACGTTTAATGTCATATCCGATAACGCTGCATCCCCTGCACCTGTGACAAACTCTTTGGTGCTTTCGATCGGATGTTTCTTAAAGCTGTACCATGATTGTTCTGCATGTTTCGCTACGGACAGAACAGTTTTTTCAGCACGTTGTCCTATGTTCATTATATCATGAGCAGATTGTTTAACAGCAAGTCCTGCTTTCTTTTCTAGTTGATGGGTACCGCGTCCCATTGCTTTTTCTGTATCTTTCAACGTTTGTTTCACAGAATGGACGGCTTCAGATGTAGTTTTTTTCGCATGATGAACGATCTGTTTTGTCATTTGTTCTGTTTTCTTTTCCTCCTCACGAAACGCCGTTTGCGCTTTCTGACTAATATGTACCGTGTCTTTCAGCGCTTGTTTCGTTATTTGCTCCGCTTTCTTTTCTACATGGTTGATCGTTTGATGTACGGCTTTTTCTGCTTTTTTTACGTCATTGGCGATGTGTTTTCCTGCTTTCTCTATTTGTTTCTCTGCTCGTTGAAAAGCTTCTTTTGCTTTTTGGCTAATTTGAATCGTATCTTTTACGATTTGTTTAGTGACAGATTCCGCTTTCTTTTCTGCTTGTTGAATCGTCTTTTCTACCTTTTTGAAGTCGTTGGCAACATGTTTCGTCGTCTGTTCGATCTTTTTACTGACTGAATGCCCCCATTTATTTAATGAACCCCAAAAAGACATATTCTTTGTTCCCTCATTCCTCATATGACGAAATCATCTCAGTTTTCACACATTTACTATAACATGAGATTTATGGGGGGGGGGGGAAACGAGATATTTTCGACAAATTTCGCAATCTTTCTGTCGTTTTTATAGCATATGATTTGTCTGATGTTTTAATAAAGTTTTATCCCGTATCTTTTTGTCCGTTGTACAAATAAATAGTGTTATGTTAAAATAAAACTATTGTGATGTGCGTCGTTGGAGGTGTTGGACATGCATGCGTTGCTTGTTACGTTGTTAGTGATTGTATCGCTCGGGATGATTGTTGTGGTGTTATTGCAATCTGGCCGGAGCGCAGGGCTTTCGGGCGCGATTACAGGCGGTGCTGAACAATTGTTTGGCAAGCAAAAAGCGCGCGGATTAGATGCCGTGCTGCATCGAATTACCGTTGTTTTAGCCGTATTATTTTTCGTATTAGCGATTGCGGTGACGTATTTCCAATTGTAAAATATGGGGAAAGGGCGGTCCATTCGAAAAGGGCTGCCTTTTCTGTTGGAAAGAAAGGAGACATGAGTGATGAAGATGATTCCCCCACAACCGTTTACGTTTGAAGCTGGTGAGCGGGCTGTTTTATTATTGCATGGATTCACTGGCAACTCAGCGGATGTGCGGATACTTGGGCGTTTTTTACAAGCGAAAGGATATACGTGTCATGCCCCAATTTACAAAGGACATGGCGTGCCGCCAGAAGAGCTCGTTCATACCGGTCCAGAAGATTGGTGGCAAGACGTCATAAATGCCTATGAACACTTAAAACAAAAACATGAAAAAATCGCCGTTGTAGGCTTATCGCTTGGCGGTGTGTTTTCGTTAAAACTTGGCTATACTGTTCCTGTTGTCGGCATCGTACCAATGTGTGCCCCGATGTATATCAAAAGCGAACAAACGATGTACGAAGGAGTTTTGGCATACGCTCGCGAATATAAAAAACGTGAAGGAAAAAGTGAGGAACAAATCGAGCGGGAAATGATGGAGTTTGCCAAAACGCCGATGAAGACATTAAAAGCATTGCAACAACTGATTGCCGAAGTGCGCGATCATTTAGATTTCATTTATGCCCCTATTTTTGTCGTACAAGCGCGCCATGATGACATGATTAACCCAGATAGTGCAAATATTATTTATAACGGCGTCGAATCTCCGGTAAAACAAATGAAGTGGTATGAGGAGTCAGGGCACGTCATTACGCTTGATAAAGAAAAAGAACAGCTTCATGAAGACATTTATACGTTTTTAGAATCATTAGATTGGTAATCCTCAAAAGGAGGGATTGAATGAAAGAAAAATTATTAGCGTTTATGCGCGATGAAGCGTACAAACCGCTTACTGTTCAAGAGTTAGAAGAGGCGTTTCACATTGTGGATGCCGCCGAGTTTAAAGAACTTGTCAAAGCGCTCGTTGCGCTTGAAGAAGAAGGATTGATTGTGCGAACGAGAAGCAATCGCTACGGGCTACCTGAGAAAATGAACTTAATTCGCGGGAAAGTGACCGGGCATGCGAAAGGATTTGCGTTTGTTATTCCTGAAGACTCAACGCTCGATGATATTTTTATTCCACCGTCGGAATTAAAAAATGCGATGCATGGCGATACGGTGCTTGTGCGTGTAAGCGGACAGCCAACTGGTGCACGGCAAGAAGGGACGATCGTTCGCATTATTGAACGTGGTGTAACGGAAATTGTCGGCACGTATACAGAAAGCAAAAACTTCGGTTTCGTCATTCCAGACGACAAAAAAATCGTCAACGATATTTTTATTCCGAAACATGCGGCAAATGGCGCCGTCGAAGGACATAAAGTTGTCGTTCGTTTGACGACGTATCCAGAAGGACGGATTAGCGCAGAAGGAGAAGTTATTAAAATTTTAGGGCATAAAAACGATCCTGGGGTCGATATTTTATCCATTATTCATAAACATGGATTGCCACTTCAATTCCCAGAAGAGGTGATCGCCCACGCCAACAGCATTCCTGATACGATTTCTGAAGAAGATTTACAGGGCCGACGGGACTTGCGCAACGAAATGATTGTGACGATTGACGGCGAAGACGCAAAAGATTTAGATGATGCAGTGACGGTGACGAAATTAGAAAACGGAAACTATAAGCTTGGCGTTCATATTGCGGATGTAAGCCACTATGTGACGGAAGGCTCGCCGATTGACCGTGAAGCATATGAGCGTGGGACGAGCGTCTACTTAGTCGATCGTGTCATTCCAATGATTCCGCATCGGTTGTCAAACGGCATTTGTTCATTAAATCCGAAAGTTGATCGATTAACGTTATCGTGTGAGATGGAAATAAACGATCGCGGTGAAGTCGTGAGTCATGAAATTTTTCAAAGTGTTATTCGCACGACAGAAAGAATGACGTATTCGGATGTAAACCGCATTCTCGTTGATAAAGACGAGGAGCTTCGAGAAAAATATGCTCCGCTTGTGCCGATGTTTGAGTTAATGGCAGAGTTAGCCGATATTTTACGAAACAAGCGAATGAAGCGCGGCGCCATTGATTTTGACTTTAAAGAAGCGAAAGTGCTTGTCGATGAAAATGGAAAACCGTATGACGTCGTGTTGCGTGAACGTTCTGTTGCGGAGCGATTAATTGAAGAATTTATGTTAGCGGCAAACGAGACGATTGCCGAACATTTTCATTGGATGAACGTTCCTTTTATTTATCGTGTGCATGAAGACCCGAAGCCGGAAAAGTTGCAGCGCTTTTTAGAGTTTATTACGAATTTCGGCTATATTGTGAAAGGAACAGGAAACCAAATTCATCCTCGTGCCTTGCAAGAAGTGTTAGAAGCTGTGCGCGGCGAGCCGGAAGAAATGGTCGTGTCGACCGTCATGCTTCGCTCGATGAAGCAAGCGCGCTATGATGCTGAAAGTCTCGGTCACTACGGACTATCAACCGAATTTTATACGCATTTTACCTCGCCGATTCGTCGCTATCCAGACTTAATTGTGCATCGCCTCATTCGCACGTATTTAATCAACGGGCAAATCGATGAACAAACGCAACAAAAATGGGCGGAGAAGTTACCGGAAATTGCCGAACATACGTCGAATATGGAACGTCGTGCCGTCGAGGCAGAGCGCGAAACGGATGATTTGAAGAAAACAGAGTTTATGGAAGATAAAATTGGCATGGAGTTTGACGGCATTATTAGCTCGGTGACAAACTTTGGATTGTTTGTTGAATTGCCGAATACAATCGAAGGGCTTGTACACGTTAGCTATTTAACGGACGATTATTATCATTACGATGAGCAGCATTATGCGATGATCGGTGAGCGAACAGGGAAAGTGTACCGCATCGGTGACGAAATTACCGTGCGCGTCATTAATGTCAATAAAGAAGAACGTATCGTCGATTTTGAAATTGTCGGCATGAAAGGGCGCAAACGTAAACAAGCGAAAGCTGCTCCAGTCGTCATCGAAGGAAAACGGAAAAAGAAAAAAGAAGAGCAATGGCCAACGAAAAAAACGAAGAAAAAGAAAAAGTTTTATGAAGATATACCAAACATGAAAAAGAAGAAAAAGAAAAAACGATAAGAAGAGCCTCGTCAGTAGAGGCTTTTCCTTTCTTCTTATTTTTGCTAAAATATTGGTTGTCTGAAGGGAGGGAAACAAATGCCAAAAGGGGAAGGAAAGCTGATCGCTCAAAATAAAAAAGCGCATCACGACTATTTTATTGAGGAGACGTATGAAGCGGGACTTGTATTGCAAGGAACGGAAATTAAGTCGATTCGTGCAGGCAAGGTGAACTTAAAAGATTCGTTCGCGAAAGTGGAAAAAGGTGAAGTGTTTTTGCATAATATGCATATTAGTCCATACGAACAAGGAAATCGTTACAATCACGATCCGCTGCGGACGCGCAAACTACTGCTTCATCGCCGCGAAATTAACAAGTTGATCGGCTACACGAAAGAACAAGGTTATACGCTCGTTCCGTTGAAGTTGTACATTAAAGATGGCTTTGCCAAGTTGCTGCTTGGTGTCGGAAAAGGAAAGAAAAAATACGATAAGCGGGAAGATATGAAAAAGAAAGAAGCTCAACGCGAAGTCGAGCGCGCTTTTCGCGAACGACAGAAATAAGCCAATATGTTACAATTGCAAAACGGATGAAATGTGATATAATAAAACGTGTCAGCCAGTTACGAAAGCTTAAGCTTCCTTCGTACGTTTCTCTTATACGGGGACGTTACGGATTCGACAGGGGTAGATCGAGCTTAAGCTGCGAGCCGAGGGGATCGTCCTCGTAAAAACGTCACTTAAAGATAACTGGCAAAGAAAACTACGCTTTAGCTGCTTAATTAGTGCGGCTAGCTCCTACCGCCATCGCCCATGTGGCGTCCTAGGGGTTCATAACAAGTGGGCTACGCCTAAGTCCGCCGTCTGAGGACGAGGGAAGAGAACAATCAGACTAGCTGCTCGGATGCCTGTCGGTAGGCGGAAGAAGCGGCGAAACATAAATATACCGACTACGCTCGTAGACGCTTAAGTGGCGATATCTCTGGACGTGGGTTCGACTCCCACCGTCTCCATACTTCATTAAAGATGAAAACGACTGCGTTTGCGGTCGTTTTTTATTTTGGATACGTTTCTATCGTTTATAACTTTTATATGCGAAAAACTTATTGACAAAGATTATCAATATCGATTATGATTTTGTTTGTAAATGATAATGATAATCATTAGAAAGGAGAAAAAGAAATCATGAGGAAATTATTTTCTTATGTCCTGTCTTTATGTTTGCTTGTCGGGTTGTTTGCTTTCAACGGTGGGACGGCTGAAGCAGCGACCGGACTAACCATTAAAGATTTAGCAGGGCGGACGGTAACGTTTGATCGCACACCGCAACGTGTCGTTGTATTAAGCCCGGGGGATCTACATACGCTTCGAGCGCTCGGCGTACAAGTGGTTGGGAGACCGACGTCTGCGACACCTGTTGATGCGGGCTTACAATCAGTTCCGCAAGTCGGAAATATTCATCAACCAAACTTTGAAAAAATCGTAAGTTTACAGCCAGATGTTGTTATTGCAGGGACATCTTTTTTAGGTCATATTCAAAAAGCAGAGTCATTGGGATTGAAAGTCGTTATCACTTCTGGTAGTTCTGTTCGTGATATTCAATCGTCTATTACGTTGCTAGGAAAACTATTTAACAAAGAACAAACAGCGAAAGTATTAGTCAGAAAAATTGATAATAAAGTAAAAAAATACAGTAAAACAAAAACGAAAGTGCGTGCTGTCATTTTATTCGGCTCAGGTGCTAGCTCACTTGTTGCTCTACCAACATCGTTTTCTGGGGATGTGTTAGCAAAAGCTGGCGGGGAAAATATTGCGGCGAGCTTTTCGCAATTGAAAGACTATCCTGGCTACGCTAATTTGAGCACGGAGCGCATTATCGCAAGCAATCCGGATGTTATTTTCATTATCACACATGCGAATCATGCGGAAACAAAAAAAGCGATGATTAAGTTAATGTCAACAAGTTCGTGGCGTAACTTGAAAGCGGTGAAAAATAAAAATGTTATCTTTTTACCGAGCGAGTTATTTGCAGCAAGCCCCGGTGTGAAAATTACTGATGCATTAGATCATATGAATAAAGAGCTATTAAAAGTGCGTGCGAAAACGAAAAAGTAGTGGATGAGGGATCACATGATGGAAACATCTCTTAGTGAAATACAGAAAAGAAAGCATCCTTATGCGAAAAGAAGAATATGGACGTTCGTTTTTCTTCTCATCTCTATTGTATTCGTATGTTTATATTCGATCATCACAGGAAGTGTGAAGTTGCAATTGCATGAAGTTTGGGAAGGGCTTACAGAAGAAAAAGATTCGATGTTTTATACGATCGTATGGGACTTACGGTTGCCGAGAACGATCGTTGGATTAATTGTAGGCATGTGTTTAGCTATTTCAGGGACAATTATGCAAGGAGTAATGAAAAATCCGCTTGCTGACCCTGGGATTATCGGTGTATCGTCAGGAGCGGCATTAATGGCGGTCATTATTACAATTGTACTGCCGCAATATATCATTTTGTTGCCGTTTGCAGCGTTTATTGGAGGATTTGTCACAGCGATGCTTATTTATGCTTTAGCGTGGCAAGGTGGTTCATCCATTGCAAGAATTATTTTAGTCGGTGTTGCCATTAACGCCATTATTGGAGCGACGATGAGTGCGATTATGTTGTTGTATAGTGATCGTGTGCAAGCGGTTCTTCCTTGGATGGCAGGCGTCATTTCAGGGGCGACGATGGAGCAGGCAAAGTTGTTAGCGCTTTATAGCATCCCGGGATTGATTTTGTCGTTTCTTGCTATTCGGCACATTCGCATTCTCCATTTAGGAGATGAGATGGCGAAACTGTTAGGGCATCATGTCGAACGTTCTCGTTTCTTTTTAATTGTCATTAGTACATTTTTAACAGGTATCGCTGTTAGCGTCTCTGGGCTCATTGGCTTCATTGGTCTTGTCGTTCCACATATGATTCGACTTATTGTTGGAAGCGATGATCGTTTTGTATTGCCGTTATCAGCACTAGGGGGCGGGGCGTTTCTAGTGTTTGCTGATACGATCGCGCGCAGTTGGTTTGATCCAATTGAATTGCCAGTTGGGTTATTGCTTTCATTTTTAGGTGGACCGTTTTTCTTATATATTCTCCATAAAAGGGGGAATGTGCGTGCTTTCGGCTAAACATATCACATATCAACATTCGGATCATTTTTGTATTGAAGATATTCATATTGACATTCAAAAAGGAGAAATTGTCAGCCTGATTGGACCAAACGGTTCAGGAAAATCGACGCTTCTTCGTCTCCTTTCGCATGTGTTAAAGCCAATTGGTGGGACCGTTTTATTGGACGGAAGTGAAATCCATACGTTAAGTCGTAAGGCGATCGCTAAAAAAATGGCGATGTTGCCGCAAACAAACAATCACCAATTAGATATGACTGTTCGAGAGCTTGTAGAGTTTGGCAGAAACCCTCATAAAGGCTGGTTTCAATCGTTAAACGAAGAAGATGAAAAAGTGATTCGTTGGGCATTAGAAATGACGAATTTGCAATCGTATGAATATCGATTTTTACACTCTTTGTCTGGTGGGGAGCGTCAACGCGCATGGATTGCAATGGCGCTGGCACAACGGCCTGAAGTGTTGTTGCTTGATGAACCGACAACATATTTAGATATTTCCCATCAATTAGAAGTGATGGAACTCATTCGAATGTTGAATCACCAATTAGGCATGACAGTCGTTATGGTTTTACATGACATTAATCAAGCGGCACAATATAGCGATCGAATGATTGTGATGAAAGACGGAAAAATTCAATATGATGATCGCACGCAATGTGTGATTTGCAAACAAATGTTTCAAGATATATTCGGTATTGATGTCGATATCCGTTATGAAGGGGATAAGCCATTTTTTATTCCTATCCGAAAAACGTGTCACATTCCATGCTTAACGTAGAAAAGGTGAGAAAACATTGGAAGAGAAAAAAAGAGAGCGCTATATGCAGTTTGTGAAACAATGTAAAACAATGATGATCAGTACAATAGATGAACGTGGTGAGCCGTTTATTAGTTATGCCCCCTTTGTGATGGATGAAAGTCATTTTTACATTTTTATTAGCCGAACAGCTGAGCATTTTCAATATATTGAACGTAATGAGCGAGTTTCGGTATTGTTGATTGCCGATGAAGCAGCATCAACCAATTTGTTTGCACGAGAGCGCGTTCGATTCACGTGTAAGCGAAAGCACATTGGCAACAACGAAAATGATCATATTTTTGCTAAGTTTGAGCACATTCACGGCAAACCGATGATTCATTTATTGAGAAGTATTGATTTTTCGCTCTTTCAACTTACCCCGATGGAGGGACGTTACGTTGTTGGATTTGGGCAAGCGTTTGATGTCGATTTACGCGGTGAACGATTTGCGCATGTGATCGTTGATAAAAATAAAGAAGGGAGATTCGAGGGGCAATGAGTACGAAAAAAATTATAAATATGAAGGTCATCGGTTTTATCTTTTTCAGTTTGCTTCTTTCTTTTCAACCGATTGTTTCAGAAGCGAAAACGAATGTGGCTACTATCGTCAATGAAGCGAAAGCGCAAATGAAAAAAGCCCATACAACGTATACAGCGTATGTTCAAAAAACAGGGGGCATCCCGCCACATGCGACCGTTTTAGCTGAGTATAAAAAGGCACATCAGTTATATGTACAAGCGAAACAAGCTGTTCAAAAGTCTGCTGGGAAAGAGAAGAAAAAATATATTAGCGAGTTAGACGGTGCATATAAAACGTATATGGCTAAACGTGTTATTCCGTATTTGAATGCATCTGTTGTATTTGAAGGATCAAAAAAGATGAGAACGGCTTTGGAGCAAGCAATTGTTGATGAAGATATGGATGCGTTGCAAGCAGCACACAAACAGTTGCAAGTATACGTGCAAAATCGTCAACTTCGTGTATATAACAATGTGTTCGAAGCAAATGTTCGAAAACTACTTTTGGGAGAATTTTCAAAAAGTAAGGCGCTTTATGATAAATATGCAAATGATGTGAAGGTGTACGAGCAACTATTAAAAGCGAATGAATCTCTCGAAGATGGAAAGGTTGTCGAAGCGAAAAAAGCGCTCGATATAGTTAAAGGGCTGTTAACAAAATTATCGGATACGTTTCGAACAGATTTGACAAATGAATATAACAACTTATCTGAAGTGTATAACGATTTAATTACGCCTCCTGTACCCGAGCTAGATTATGTAGAAGCAACGAACGGTGCGCTTACGTTATATTTTGATATTCCTGTTCCTTCATTAAGCGCAGCAAACATGAAAGTAACGGTCGCGATTAATAAAGGGGAGGAGCAAGTTGTCCAACCGGCAACGATTACGTTAAGTGAAGACAGAACAGTAGCTACGATTGTAGTTCCAACGATCTCGGATAAAGATGAAGAGCAATCTGTTGTATATGCAGTTGAGTATGCAGGGAAAAAAGTAACTGCTGATCCTTTCGTAATTTCAAAAAAATAAAAGGGAGAGATGAAACATGTACGTTGTGACAAATGCCATTCGTGTAAAAAAAGGGTATGCTCCACAATTAGTTGAGCGATTCAAAGAAAGAAAAGGGATTGAGCAATCACCAGGATTTATTCGTTTGGAACTGCATGTGACACAAGGATTGGAAGAATACGATGAAGTGCGTGTGTGCACAACATGGGAGGATAAGCAATCGTTTGAAGGTTGGACAAAAAGCGAGGCGTTTCGCAAAGCTCATGAGCAGAAAGCAAAAGATCGTCCTGACTATGTGCTTGGAAACGAAATGTTTGCATATGAAGTTGCCCTCTCTTTTCAGGCGTAGAAAAAACGCTAGGGAGCAATGGACTCTCTAGCGTTTTCCATCTTTAATAATACCATCCGCCGCCATACGGGTAAAACGGATACGGGCGCGGTGGGTAATAATATGGACGCGGTGGGTAAAACGGGTAAGGCGTTAATGCACTGCCGAGCAATCCACCTAAAAAACCTCCAAAAAACGGTGCACCGAAAAAGCCGAAAAACGGTCTACGACCATACATTTGAGCATTCCCTCCTCGAGTTTTGTCATTACATTGACACTATATGCAAGGTATCTGTCCAATGGTTGGGCGCATGATAAAAACCGACTGCATCAGCAGCCGGCTTTTCTTATTGCACCATGTTGTTGTATGGAAATTGGCTTGCATATCCTTGAAATTGTTGGTAAAATTGTTGCAATTTTTGTTGGTCTGCTTGTTCAAGCGCATACCACCCTTTTTTAAACATTAAGTTGTATAAGTCGCGTTGACAGTTTTGTGTTTCCGTAAACATACGCAACACTTCATCGTACAAATGTTGATGACTCGCTTCATTTAAAAACGTACAATAACTGTCCGTCATATATTTTTCAGTTGATAACATATCATTAATAAAATCGCGATCGTTCATTTGTGGCGTTTTCGGAATTTGTGTTTCAGTATTTTGCACTTTCATGTTGTGAGACCCTCCTTATTGCATGTGCGCTGATGGTTGTAATTGATGTAACAGTTGTTGGTAGTGGCGTTGATGCATTTGTCCGACGCGCTCAATTGCTTGTTTAATTTCTTGATCTTGGCATTGAGAAGCAAAAAAATGAGCTTTTTTCATTGCGAGTAAATTCCAAGAAAGTGCATCTGTTAAATAAAGGGCATCTTTCGTTGAAATCATTTCAGGCGGTTGAGCCATCATCGCATGTTGTTGTGTGTTCATTTGTTGTTGCATGATCATCCCTCCATGTAAAATTATGTTCGACTGTATATTGCCCACGTGCCGTATAGTTATACGCATGTAGACAAAAAATACGACTATTCGACAAAAACATATTCAAGTGATTGAAAACGTGTTACAATACGGGTGGATGCGCTTGCAAAGGGGGTAAACAACAATGGAACAATTGATGCGCGACTTTTTCTTATTTTTATCAAAAAATAAAACGTTAACGAAATTGGCAAAGCGGTACGGTCTTCGTTTCGGTGCATCGCGTTTTGTAGCAGGGGAAACGATTGAACGTGCAGTAGACGTGATTAGAGAGCTCAATCGTAAAGGACTAGCGGTCACCATCGACTATTTAGGGGAATTTGTTGACAATGAACAAGAAGCAAATGAAATGGCGAACCATTCGATTGAGGCGATTCGTGCGATTGGTGAAAATAAATTAAATTCACAACTATCGCTAAAAATGACGTCGATGGGATTGGACATTTCCGATGAACTTGTGATGAAAAATATGCGTCGCATTTTAGATGAAGCAAAAGCCCATGGCGTATTTGTGACAATTGATATGGAAGACTATTCTCGTTGTCAAAAGACGATCGATATTTTTAAACAGTTGAAAAAAGAGTACGACAATGTTGGAACTGTATTGCAAGCATATTTGTATCGCACGGAAAAAGATATTGAAGATTTAAATGCGTATCATCCAAATTTACGCCTTGTGAAAGGGGCGTATAAAGAGTCGCCAGAAGTGGCTTTTCCAGATAAAAAAGATGTAGATGAAAACTTTAAAAAGATTATTAAAATGCATTTATTAAATGGCAACTACACAGCTGTTGCGACACACGATGATGCGATTATCGAATATACGAAACAGCTCGTGAAAGAACATAACATTCCAAACGATCAATTTGAATTTCAAATGTTGTACGGCATTCGCCCAGAGCGTCAAGAACAATTAGTGCGCGAAGGGTACACGATGCGGGTTTACGTTCCATACGGAACCGATTGGTACGGCTACTTTATGCGTCGTTTAGCGGAACGTCCAGCCAATGTGGCATTTGTGTTAAAAGGTATACTAAAGAAATAAAGGTGGGCACGTCCCACCTTTATTCATTCCCCATATTTTCTTTTCCATATTGTTGATTTTGGCTTGTTTTCTTTCCACCGCCATCACGCTCCACCGTCGGACCAGCATTTCCTTTTACGCTTGCAGCACTTACACCTGCTTTCGATGGGTGTTTTTTCATTTTCATCGCCATTCACCTCCTTTCGTATCATGTCCTAAATCGTTGACAAAATTCGTTACATTTATTTGTTGCGAAAATTTGAAATATAATTTATATTTAAGATAAAGGAAAAATGAATGACCATTCATTCAATTGGGATAAGGGGGAAGGAGAATGCGAATTAAAAAAGCAGCTGTTCTCGGTTCTGGTGTTATGGGATCGGGGATTGCGGCGCATTTAGCGAACGTCGGCATTCCGACATTGTTGTTAGACATTGTGCCTCGCGAACTAACCAAAGAAGAAGAAGCAAAAGGACTTACACTCGAACATAAACAAGTACGCAATCGCATTGTCAATCAAGCGGTCGAACGTTTACTAAAGCAAAAGCCAGCGCCGCTCATGTCGAAAGAAAATTTAGCGTTCATTCAAGTCGGCAACTTTGAAGACGATTTTCACCGTTTATCAGAATGTGACTGGATTATTGAAGTCGTTGTTGAGCGGCTTGATGTGAAAAAAAGTGTGTTTGAAAAAGTTGATGCAGTAAGAAAGCCGGGAAGCATCGTCAGCTCAAATACATCGGGTATTTCGATCGAAGCGATGGCAGAAGGGCGTTCCGAAGACTTTAAAAAACATTTTTTAGGCACGCACTTCTTCAATCCACCACGTTACTTAAAATTGCTAGAAGTCATTCCGACAAAACATACCGATCCATCGGTTGTTTCGTTTATGAAACAATTTGGAGAAAACGTGCTTGGTAAAGGAGTTGTTCTTGCGAAAGATACGCCAAACTTTATCGCCAATCGCATCGGTACGTACGGTTTGCTTGTGACGGTACGTGAAATGATGAAAGGCGGTTATAGTGTTGGCGAAGTCGATTCTGTGACAGGTCCATTAATCGGTCGTCCGAAAAGTGCAACGTTCCGCACGCTTGATGTCGTCGGTTTAGACACGTTTATTCATGTGGCCAACAACGTATTCGAAAAAGTAGAAGGTGAGGAAAAAGAAGCATTTACCGTTCCATCTTTTATGAAGACAATGGTTGAAAAAGGATGGCTCGGCAGTAAATCTGGTCAAGGATTTTTCTATAAGAAAGGAAAAGACATTTTTGAATTAAATTATGAAACGCTTGAGTACGAACCGACGAAAAAATTAAAGGCACCGTCTGTTGAAATGAGCAAACAAGCAAAAGGAACAGCGAATAAATTGAAAGCGCTTGTATATGCGAACGACCGCGCAGGGCAATTGCTTTGGAACATTTTAAGTCCAACGTTATTATATTCGGCTGAGCTGCTTGGAGAAATCGCAGATGACATCGTAGCGATTGACCGTGCGATGAAATGGGGCTTTGGTTGGGAGCTCGGTCCTTTTGAAACGTGGGATGCAATCGGCGTGAAGCAGTCGGTTGAAAAAATGAAAGCCGAAGGTCGCCAAGTACCATCTTGGGTAGAACAAATGTTGGCAAGCGGACATGAAACGTTTTATAAACACGAACATGGCCGAGTATCATATTACGACCGTGGGCAATATAAACCGATTGAAGAAAACGAAAAAGTCATCCATATTCAGCGCTTAAAAGAACAAAAAGGGGTCATTAAGAAAAATAGTGGTGCAAGCTTGATCGACCTCGGTGACGATGTGGCGTTACTTGAGTTTCATTCACCAAACAATGCGATCGGTTTTGATATTGTTCAAATGATTAACTATGCGTTAGAAGAAGTTGACCGCAACTATAAAGGACTTGTCATCGGAAATCAAGGAAAAAACTTCTGTGTCGGTGCGAACCTTGCGATGATTTTAATGGAAGCGCAAGATGACAACTATTTCGAAATTGAAATGGTCGTTCGTCAATTCCAACAAGCGATGATGAATATTAAATATAGCGCAAAACCGGTTGTCGTGGCGCCATTTGCGATGACGCTTGGCGGTGGAACGGAAATTTGCTTGCCAGCCTCACGCATTCAAGCGGCTGCAGAAACGTATATGGGACTTGTCGAAGTCGGTGTCGGTCTCATTCCGGGTGGCGGTGGAAATAAAGAGCTGTATATTAAACATTTGAGCGGCATGCCGAACGGTGTGGAGTTTGATCTACAAAAAGTTGCAAATAAAGTGTTTGAAACAATTGCGATGGCGAAAGTATCAACGTCTGCCGCAGAAGCGCGTGAATTGAATTTCTTAAACGCACAAGATGGCATTTCGATCAATGGCGATCATCTCATTCATGACGCCAAACAAGCAGTGTTAGCGTTATATGAGGGCGGATATAAACCACCGGTGCGCAAAAAAATTCCGGTTGTCGGGGAAACGGGATATGCGACGTTGTTGCTTGGTGCGCAAGGAATGTATCATTCCGGCTACATCTCAGAGCACGATTTGAAAATTGCGAAAAAACTTGCTTACGTGATTGCTGGCGGAAGTGTACCGTACGGAACAGAAGTGGACGAACAATATTTGCTTGATTTAGAGCGCGAAGCATTTTTAAGTCTTGTCGGCGAGCCGAAAACACAAGCGCGCATGCAACATATGCTTGTGAAAGGAAAACCGTTAAGAAACTAAGGGGGGATTGACGTGAAAGAAGCGGTCATCGTTGCCGGAGCGCGTACGCCTGTCGGCAAAGCAAAAAAAGGGACGTTAGCTAACGTCCGACCAGATGATTTAGGAGCGATCGTTGTTAAAGAAACGTTAAAGCGAGCAGGGAATTACGAAGGAAACATTGATGATCTTATTATCGGATGCGCTATGCCAGAAGCGGAACAAGGGTTAAATATTGCGCGCAACATTGGGGCGCTTGCTGGTTTGCCGTATACAGTGCCAGCGATTACAATCAACCGTTATTGTTCATCGGGATTACAAGCGATCGCTTATGCGGCAGAGAGAATTATGCTTGGGCATGCAGATACAATTATTGCTGGCGGCGTAGAGTCGATGAGCATGGTGCCGATGATGGGGCATGTCGTACGTCCGAACGTGAAGCTCGCAGAAAGTGCGCCAGAATACTACATGTCAATGGGACATACGGCCGAGCAAGTAGCGATGAAGTACGGTGTCACGAGAGAAGATCAAGATGCGTTTGCTGTTCGTAGTCATCAAAGAGCAGCAAAAGCGATTGCCGAAGGAAAATTTGTCGACGAAATTGTGCCGGTCGAAGTGACAGTCCGTCATATTGAAAACAATAAATTAGTAGAGAAAAAGATAACATTTAGTCAAGATGAAGGGGTTCGCCCAGATACAAATATGGAGACACTTGCGAAATTGCGTCCTGCTTTTTCAGTAAACGGAACAGTAACGGCCGGAAACGCTTCCCAAACGAGTGACGGAGCAGCTGCGGTGATGGTCATGGATCACGAAAAAGCGAAAGCGCTCGGCTTACAACCACTTGGTAAATTCCGTTCGTTTGCAGTAGCAGGTGTTCCACCAGAAGTGATGGGCATCGGTCCGATTGCGGCAATTCCAAAAGCACTCGAGCTTGCAGGACTTGAACTTTCTGACATCGGTTTAATAGAACTGAATGAAGCGTTTGCTTCGCAAGCGATTCAAGTCATTCGCGAACTTGGATTAGATGAAGAAAAGGTAAACGTAAACGGAGGAGCGATCGCCCTCGGTCATCCGCTCGGTTGTACGGGAGCGAAGTTGACGTTGACACTTTTATATGAAATGCGTCGTCGCAACGAGCAATTTGGGATTGTCACGATGTGTATCGGCGGCGGTATGGGTGCTGCTGGCGTATTTGAATTATTATAAGAGGGGGAACCAATAATGGAAAAAGCGTTACAAATTGCACAAGGCGGTAGCTTTTTAATTGAAGATGTATCACCAACTCAAGTGTTTACACCAGAAGATTTTACAGACGAACAAAAAATGATTGCCAAAACGACAGAAGAATTTGTCGTCAATGAAGTATTACCACAACTTGAACATTTAGAAAACCATGAGTTTGATCGGTCTGTCGCTCTTTTAAAACAAGCTGGTGAGCTTGGATTGCTTGGTGCGGACGTGCCAGAAGAATACGGTGGATTAAGTTTAGATAAAATTAGTTCGGCGTTAATTGCTGAAAAAATGGCGCGTGCGGGCGGCTTCTCGATTTCACACGGTGCGCACGTTGGGATCGGCTCGCTTCCAATCGTCTTGTTCGGAACAGAGGAGCAAAAACAAAAATATTTACCGGCGCTAGCGACAGGTGAGAAAATTGCTGCTTATGCATTAACGGAGCCAGGCTCTGGCTCAGATGCGCTCGGTGCGAAAACGACAGCCAAACTAAATGCAGAAGGTACGCATTACATTTTAAACGGAGAAAAACAATGGATTACAAACGCTGGTTTTGCCGACGTATTCGTCGTCTATGCGAAAGTAGACGGTGAGCATTTCACAGCGTTCATCGTTGAGCGCGATTTCCCTGGCGTATCGACAGGAGCGGAAGAAAAGAAGATGGGGATTAAAAGTTCATCGACACGCACATTAATTTTACAAGATGCGCTCGTGCCGAAAGAAAACTTGCTCGGCGAAATCGGAAAGGGTCACATTATCGCATTTAACATTTTAAACATCGGTCGTTATAAGCTTGGCGTCGGTGCTGTTGGAGGAGCGAAACGTGCCCTTGAAGTGACGATTCAATATGCAAATCAACGCCAACAGTTTAAAACACCGATCGCGAAGTTTTCGTTAACACAAGAAAAATTAGCGACGATGGCTTCTAAATTGTATGCAGCTGAAAGTTCCGTTTACCGTACAGTCGGTTTATTTGAAGCGCGCATGGGACAGTTAACGGACGAACAAGCAAAAGATGGAAAAGAAACAGCAAAAGCGATCGCAGAATACGCGATTGAATGCTCATTAAATAAAGTATTTGCGACGGAAATGCTTGATTACATTGTCGATGAGGGCGTGCAAATTCATGGCGGCTATGGTTTCATGCAAGAATACGAAATTGAGCGCATGTATCGCGATTCGCGCATTAATCGTATTTTCGAAGGAACGAACGAAATTAACCGTCTTCTTGTCCCAGGCATGTATTTGCGCAAGGCGATGAAAGGGGAGCTTCCACTTTTACAAAAAGCGCAACAGCTACAAGAAGAATTAATGATGTTGATGCCTGAAGAAGTTGGCGATGGCGTGCTTGAACAAGAGAAGTACCTTGTCCGCAATGCGAAAAAAATCGCTTTAATGGTCGCGGGACTGGCGGCGCAAAAATTCGGTCCAAAACTTGAAAAAGAACAAGAAGTGCTCGTAAATATTGCAGACATCGTCAGCAACGTATACGCGATGGAGTCTGCGCTATTGCGTACGGAAAAAGCCATCGCCCAATCGGGTGTGGAGAAAAATAAACAAAAAGTATTGTACACACAAATTTTCTGCCAAGAGGCATTTAACGAAATTGAAGCCCATGCGAAAGAAACGATCGTTGCTGTGGAACATGGGGACATGTTGCGCATGATGCTTTCCGCATTGCGTAAATTAACGCGTCATACGCCAATCAACGTCATTGCGAAAAAACGTGAAGCGGCAGCAGCATTAATTGAAGCGGAACGATATGTTGTGTAATAATGGAAGTACCAGACGATGCGTCTGGTACTTTCGCTTTATTATTGTACATAAGGATGATGAGGTGAGAAAATGACGATATTTTATTGGTACCCAAAATGCGGCACATGTCGCAAGGCGAAAAAATGGCTAGATGATAACAACATTTCCGTACAAGCTGTACATATTGTAGAACAGCCTCCATCAAAAGAGCAGTTGAGGACGTTATATGAAAAAAGTGGGCTTGATTTAAAGAAATTTTTTAATACGAGCGGCATGAAGTATCGTGAACTTGGATTAAAAGACAAATTAAAGACGATGACAGAAGAAGAAATGTTACAATTGTTGTCATCGGACGGCATGTTAATCAAGCGTCCAATCATCACAAATGGGGAGCAAGTCATTGTCGGATTTGACGAACAAAAATATCATGAAATGTTTAAATTATCGTGAAATCGTGTCGAAAATCGTGTATGATGGAAGGGAAAACAATATGTTGGAGGGTTAATGATGAACGTTCCAAAAGAGCTACGTTATTCACAAGAACATGAATGGGCGCGTGTCGAAGGGGATACGGTTCGCATTGGTATTACAGATTTCGCCCAATCGGAACTCGGCGATATCGTATTTGTTGAGTTGCCAGAAGTCGGCGCACAACTGACAGCAAATGAGCCATTTGGTAGCGTTGAATCAGTAAAAACAGTATCTGAACTGTATGCGCCGATCAGTGGCAAAGTGATAGCTGTGAATGAAGAGTTAAACGATAATCCAGAATACGTGAATGAATCACCGTATGACAAAGCGTGGATGATCGTCATCGAGCCGAGCGATATGAGCGAAGTGGACAACTTACTTACTGCTGAACAATACGAACAAATGATTAATCAAGAGTAAAACACACATCATAGGGCACCCTATAACATAGGGGTGTCTTTTTTGTTGAAACAAAAAATGATGGATATTACCGAAGATGTGATCGGTAAATTAAATGAACATGGTAATTTTCAATTGTTTTACGACAACGAATGTGTTGGAGAATTTGTTCAGGAAACGAACGAGTTTAAGCTGAAAAGCGGATATGTAGAACAACAAGGACGCATTTTGAAAACTGTGACAGTTACTGAACATCCAGATGCGAAATATGTCGATTGCGACACAGAAGGTGGTTGGTGTTAAGGACAGCGGCATCGCTGTCCTTTTCGATTTCATAAGAGGAGAAAAAGTGAACGACAACGAATATAATATACATAAATGAATGTGCAAGGTGATGACGATGGCGATCATTGAAGTAGAAAAAGTGATTATTGTCGAGGGGCGGTCAGATAAAAGAAAGATCGAGAGCATTATTAGCGAGCCAGTAGAAATTATATGTACAAACGGAACGCTCGGTACCGCCAAACTTGATGAATTGATTGATGCTTTGTACGATAAAGATGTGTACATTTTGGTTGACTCCGATGAGGCGGGGGAAAAATTGAGGCGCCAACTTCGCCGTGAGTTTCCACAAGCTGAGCATTTATATATTGATAAAATGTATCGTGAAGTCGCAGCTGCTCCCAAACATCATATTGCGGTCGTATTATTAAGCGCAAATATCGATGTGCACGCACAATATTTGTAGAAAGTTGTGTGATGATTGTGAAGGTCGTTTATATGTACACGCCATTATGTGGCACATGCCAAGTGGCAAGCCGTATGGTTGATGTGCTTGAACAGTTACTGCCAAATATTACGTTTGAACGTCAAGACTTAAATTATGTGCCTGACAAAGCGATCGAATGGCATATTGAAAGTGTTCCGTGCTTACTTGTTTTTAAGGGTAGTAAACTCGTGGAAAAAATATACGCTTTTCATTCTGTTCCACATGTATATGAAACGTTGCGAAAGCTGGATGAATAATCCAGCTTTCGACATATTTCTTGGGAAATTGACGAGGAAGTAAGACATTTGTCGAGCAGTTATAGAAGGAACTCACCGTCTTCGTATGGAAACAATGAATACGACAATACAGGGGACGGGGGCGGTTATATGAATATGTTAACACCAATTTTACCAAATGACGGTTTATATATTCAATTGCAATGGGAAAGCGGGCAAATTTTATTAAGCATATCAAAAGAAGGAATTCAACGCGTTGAAAAAGCGAACGGGGATCGGGTCATAACGATTCGTGGTTCCGCACAGGCCATTATGTCACTACTGCAAGGATCGTTAAAACTTCAGCAACAACTTCGCTTAAACGAATTGTCCGTCACGGCTTCGTTTCGCCACATTTTATTACTAGAGTCAGTTTTCTTTCTTGCTAAACCGTACAATCTCGTTCATTGACGGGGGGGTTTTATCGTGTTAAAATTCAAAATATTCAACAATTATTTATTCAGGGGGAGAAACGATGAAATTTGAAACGATTGCTGTGCACGGAGGACTACAAACCGATCCTGTAACGAAAGCGCGTGCGGTGCCGATTTATCAGTCAAATGCGTATTTGTTTGACAGCACAGAGCATGCGGCCAATTTGTTTGCATTAAAAGAAGCAGGATACATTTATACGCGCATTCATAATCCGACGGTAACGGTGTTTGAAGAGCGTGTCGCTCAACTTGAAGGCGGCATTGGTGCTTTAGCGGTAGCGAGTGGCATGGCGGCGATTACGATGGCCATTTTAAACGTCGCTCAAGCAGGAGATGATATTGTGTCTGCTTCTACGCTGTATGGGGGGACATACAATTTGTTTGCAAATACGTTACCGAAATACGGCATTACAACTCATTTTGTCGATCCAGCTAACCCAGAAAATTTCCGCGCTGCGATTACACCGAAAACGAAAGCTATTTTTGCGGAAACGATCGGCAATCCGAGTTTGCATGTGTTAGATATTGAGGCGGTTGCAAACATTGCCCACGAAGCAGGTGTCCCGCTCATTATCGATAATACGTTTGCAACGCCGTATCTTTGCCGTCCGATTGAACATGGAGCAGACATTGTCGTTCATTCTGCAACGAAATGGTTGCTTGGCAACGGGACGACGCTAGGAGGCATCATTGTCGACGGTGGAAAGTTTGACTGGAACTCGCCAAAGTTTCCAGCGTTTACGACACCAGATCCGAGCTACCATAACCTTGTGTACGCAAATATTGGTGCAGCGGCGTATATCGTGAAAGCGCGCGTGCAACTGTTGCGCGATTTAGGACCAGCCATTAGCCCATTCAACGCCTTTCAATTTAATTTAGGACTCGAAACGTTACACGTCCGCATGAAAGAACATATTGCCAATACGAGAAAAATTGTTGATTATTTAAACAACCACCCTGCAGTCAGTTGGGTGTTGTATCCTGAGCATGATAATCATCCAGCAAAAGAACTAGCGAAAAAATATATGCCAAAAGGGGCAGGAGCAGTCGTTGTATTTGGCATTCAAGGTGGTCGTGAAGCAGGAGCAGCGCTCATTAACCACGTCAAACTTTGGTCGCATGTGGCGAACGTCGGCGATGCGAAAAGTTTAATTATCCATCCAGCGAGCACGACGCATCAACAGTTAAGTGCAGAAGACCTACAAGCATCCGGCGTAACGGAAGATATGATTCGTTTGTCTGTTGGTATTGAAAATGTAGATGATTTAATTGAAGACTTAGAACAAGCGATCGAAGCGGCGACAGGGGTACGGTCGATGTATTCGCGGGTGTAAATATGAAAGGTGCTAGTTAGATTTTTCGACTAGCACCTTTCATTTTATGAGTTGTAACCGCAGCGTTTGAGCAACCGCTCCTGTTCGTGACAAAACCCCCAATTTTTCGAAAATAGAAGAAAGGTGCCGTTCAAACGTTCGTTTACTCATATTTAGATGTTCACTGATTTGTACACTTGTTTTATCATCTGCTAACATTTGTAATATATCTATTTCAATTTTTGTCAAACAACTTGTCATGTGACATGTAGCTTCACTGTCAAGTAAAAGAAGTCTCTCTCCTCCATTGCTGTGGCGAATCGCATGTGCCAAATGAGTAGAAACTTTTTCTTTTGATAATATCACGGATACACCTGCCTCATACGCAGATAAGGCAAGTGGTGGATAGTTGCATAGCATAATGACATTTATCATAGGGTGTGTCTTCTTCGCATTTTTTATCCAGTCAAATGCTTTTATTATGTGCATATGCGCATTTATCACAATGACATCTGGTACATGTATATGTATGAGAGTCTCTAGTGAATCAATACAAGAAACAGAACCGACAACCGTTATGCTACTTTCGTTTTCCAACAATTTTTCCAAACCAAGCAAATAGACAGGATCGGAATCAACAAGCAATGTACGAATAGTCATGCGATTTCCCTCTCTACTCTTTTCCTAAATTCTACTTCATTTAATAAACTTTGTCATTTGTTTTAAAGGAATTGGCGGATTTTCGCCAAAAAATTGGCGGAAAATACGGATTTTTTTCTTTTCTATTTTTGGTAAATTGAAAATAGCTGATCAGCTAATTTTTGAGAAGAAGCGGAGGAGTGTAAGCAATGTATAAGTTGAAATAAAGAATGTCTGATTTTTATACAATACGGTATACCTATGGTGAGTAATCAGCTAAATAAAAATTTCTATTTAATATTCATGATACCGATGTTTAACTGACGCTAATGTACAAGTCTATCTCATTATGGACAAGTAGCGGAGAACTAGCATTACAATTGGACTATGCGAGGAGAGAAAATAATGAAAAGTAAATTTAGAAGGCTTATTTTAGTCCCTACCCTAGCATTAACTGTTACTCTGTTATTAGATGGGTTTTTTGGATCGTTAATTACTACTGAAGCTAGTACGCTCCCGAAACGAGTATATAAAGAGGGTAATGTAACAATTATAGTTACTCCTGCAGTAGGGAGTTCAATAGCGAAATTAAGCAATTCAAAATCAAAAATTACTCCACTTGATACTATTATCCGAGGAAATAAAGAAACAAAAACGGTTCAGAGTATGTATGGTACAGTGACGATGACAGTTACGTACGATCGAAATCTAACCACTAAGTCCTCTACTATTACAGGAATTTATTCTTTAGTGAATACAGATTCTTACTTAAAATTAGTTGATAAATGGTATACATCTAGTGTTGCACAAGCTGACTACTATGACTCTTTTCATAAAGTGTATGTAACGATTAGAATTACAAAAGAAGAGTGTAATTAAAGGGTTCGTTTGGCATGTAACTATGTATGCCTGCAATTGGAAAGTTTAACTTCATTTTTTGAACTGAAGAGGCTGATCTGAAACGCTAATGCGTGTTGGGTCAGTCTTTTGCATTTTAACAAAGCGGCGGGTTTGTTCGTAGTCCGACATCCAAAGAGTAGTGGTTTCTCATGCTATATATTCAGTTCACTTGATTATGAAGGGGAAATAGTTGAAAAATTTTTATTGACACTGTCCTTCTTTCGATGATATACTCACCTTTGTAATTTAAAATGATCCTCAAACATATTAAAACGTTAACTGAATAAAGCGTTTAAAAGCGCTCTTATCAAGAGAGGTGGAGGGATGTGCCCGATGAAACCCGGCAACCGTCAGCGCTGCTGAAATGGTGCCAATTCACACAAAGCGTTTGCTTTGAGAGATAAGAGACAGAATGGACGATAACGCCTTTCTGTTCTCTTGAGCAGAAAGGCTTTTTTCATGGAAGGAAGGTGACAGCAACGTGATTACTTTATCAAACGTAACAAAAGTGTACAAAGCAGCAAGTGGGCATGTGACCGCTGTTGATCGTGTGAACTTGCATATTGAAGCAGGGGAAATTTTTGGCATTATTGGCTATAGCGGCGCAGGAAAAAGTTCGCTCATTCGGTTATTAAACGGATTAGAAAAGCCAACGAGCGGCGAAGTCATTGTCGATGGCAAGGAGATCGGAAAAATTGGTGGAAAACAATTGCGACAAGCGCGTCAACAAATTGGGATGATTTTTCAACATTTCAATTTACTTTGGTCGCGGACCGTGCGTGAAAATATTGCTTTCCCGTTAGAAATTGCTGGTGTGCCGAAAGAGGAACGGATGAAGCGTGTCGATGAGCTTATTCAGCTCGTCGGTTTGCAAGGAAGAGAAAATGCATACCCGTCGCAATTGAGCGGAGGCCAAAAACAGCGCGTCGGCATTGCGCGTGCGTTAGCAAACAATCCGAAAGTGTTGCTATGTGATGAAGCGACGTCGGCGCTTGACCCGCAAACGACGGATTCTATTTTAGATTTGCTCGTTGATATTAATAAACGTCTCGGTTTAACAATCGTATTAATCACTCATGAAATGCACGTCATTCGCAAAATTTGTGATCGTGTAGCGGTCATGGAAAATGGAAAAATTGTTGAAATGGGCGAAGTGCTTCATGTATTCCGTAAGCCTGAGCAACCGATTACGAAACGATTCGTTCAACAAGTGACGGAGCCGGAAGAAACGAAAGAAGCGATGTTGCATCTTCTTGAGCGATATCCAAATGGAAAAGTTGTACAGCTTACATTTGTCGGCGAAGCAGCTGAGCAACCGCTCATCACGCAGCTTATTCGCCAATTTGATTTAAACGTGAACATTTTACAAGGAAAAATTTCACAAACACATCATGGTTCATACGGGGTGTTGTTCGTTCATTTAGACGGTGCGAATGAAGAAGTTGAGCGAGCGCTCGCTTTTATCCGCCAGCAAGAAGTTGGAGTGGAGGTGTTGGCGAATGTGGAATGAGCTATTTCCGAATGTCGTTTGGGATAAAATATGGGCAGCAACAATGGAAACGTTATATATGACAGCTATTTCAGTTGCGGCGACGTTTGTACTTGGTATTTTGCTTGGATTGTTACTCTTTTTAACGTCAAAGGGAAACATATGGGAAAATCGTGTCGTTAACGGTGCCATTGCATCGTTCGTCAACATTTTCCGCTCGATTCCGTTTATTATTTTAATTATTTTGCTTATTCCGTTTACAAAACTTGTCGTTGGCACGATTCTTGGAGCAAACGCTGCGTTGCCAGCACTCATTATCGGTGCCGCACCGTTTTATGCGCGCATGGTTGAAATTGCGCTTCGTGAAATTGATAAAGGAGTCATTGAAGCCGCAAAAGCGATGGGAGCAACGACAACGACAATTATTTGGAAAGTGCTCCTTCCTGAAGCGCTTCCTGCCCTCGTATCTGGAATTACCGTTACAGCGATCGCTCTCGTTGGTTATACGGCGATGGCGGGAGTAGTCGGCGCTGGAGGGCTTGGGAACTTAGCTTATTTGGAAGGATTCCAGCGTAACAACAACGATGTGACGCTCGTTGCAACTGTGCTCATTTTAGTCATTGTCTTTATCATTCAGTTTATTGGTGACTTTGTCACTTCTAAAATAGATAAACGATAAAAAGGAGGAAGAAAAAAATGAAGAAATGGATCTCTTTACTTGTTGCTGCAATTGTTGTTTTAGCGCTTGCTGCTTGCGGAAAAAGCGAAAGTGCGGAAGAAAAAACGAATAAGCTTGTCGTTGGTGCATCAAACGTACCACATGCAGAAATTTTAGAAAAAGCAAAACCAATTTTAAAAGAAAAAGGAATTGAATTAGAAATCGTGACGTTCCAAGATTATGTATTGCCGAATAAAGCGTTAGCTGATAAAGAGTTAGACGCAAACTATTTTCAGCACATTCCTTATTTAGAAGCTCAAATGAAAGAACATGGCTATGACTTTGTGAATGCTGGTGGTATTCACATTGAACCGATCGGCGTATACTCTAAAAAGTATAAAAGCCTTGAAGAACTGCCAAACGGTGCGAAAATCATTATGAGCAACTCTGTTGCTGATCATGGTCGCATTTTGTCGATGCTTGAAGAAAAAGGTTTAATTAAATTAAAAGATGGTGTTGATAAGACGAAAGCGACAGTTGATGATATCGTTGAGAATCCGAAAAATTTAGTGTTTGAAGCAGATGTCGAAGCAGGTTTGCTTCCACAAGTATATAAAAACGATGAAGGAGACGCGGTATTAATTAACGCCAACTATGCGTTAGATTCCGGCTTAGATCCAGCAAAAGATCCGATCGCTGTCGAATCGCCAGAAAACAACCCATACGTGAACATTATCGCGGTCCGTAAAGGCGACGAAAACCGTAAAGAAATTCAAACGCTCGTTGAAGTGTTGCAATCAAAAGACATTCAAGACTTCATTTTAGAAAAGTATAACGGTGCTGTCATTCCAGCGACAAAATAAGGATGTCCATTCGGGCATCCTTTTATATTTTTCGGAAAACGACACATGATAAAAAGGAAGGAGGAGTGATTATGTCGATGGAACAATTTTTACACGAATATAAACAAGGGCTAGGAACGTTTACACAACAAATGCCGAGGGTTGGGCAAACGTTTAATGCGTTTACAGAGGCGTGTTTTGCGCAAGGGACGTTGTCGAAAAAAGAAAAGCAACTCATTGCCTTAGGTATTAGTGTCGCTAAACAAGATGAATATTGCACGATTTATCATACGAAAGGGTGTATCGATGAAGGAGCGACAGAAGAACAAATATTTGAAGCGTGTGCGGTTGCCGCTGCGTTAGCTGGCGGGGCGACGATGAGCCAAGCAGTCACGCTCGTTCGCCAATGTATCGATGAATTCACTCGCATGCACTAAAAGGATAGGGCTCTCCTATCCTTTTTTACATATGTGCATTAGCATTGCATAAATATAGTTAGAATTTTCTGTTAATTATTTTTTGTGAATTTGTGCCAAAAAGACAAAACCTAAAGAAAGGTGGCACTGCCCATTTGGTAAATATATACAGTTAAATCAGAGCGACAACGACAAAAGGGAGATTATGGACTGGCTCGCCCATCAAATTTTCGCAACCAAACATAAGCTGGTTTCCACAGAGCTCTCTTTAACCAACGAGTAATTCGAAGTAGGGATTTCTTACTTTTCATCTCCAATTGAATGAGAACATGTAAGCAATACGTGATAAGGGCTAAGAAAATTTGATTTTGAATAGCTGTTTCACTCATTCCATAAAAGTGCTTAATTTCTACGTGTTGCTTAAGCCATTTGAAAAAGAGTTCAATAGCCCAGCGAGATCGGTAAATATCACTTATCTCTTCTGGTTTTAAATCAAATCGGTTGGTAATTAAACGAAGTAAGTTCCCTTTTGTGTCCATAACTTCTAGTAGACGATAGACATTTTCAGTACGATTTTGTGTGGTACCAATGTAGACCATTTTATCGGATAGAACGTGACAATCATCAGGAAGTGAAAATGTATAGACTTCACGAATGACTGCGTTTTTCTTCAGTCTTGAAACGAAGAAATAGCCATCATCTGTCATCCGGTCAAAACGTTCATAGTCCACATAACCGCGGTCAAACACATACATGGCTTCTTTATCATCCACTAGGACTTCGAGTTGATTTCGGTCATGTTCTTTTGCTGTCGTAATCACTGCTTTTTCAGGATAGACGGTGTCTTTATCCATGAAAACGAGCCGTAAGTGTAGCTTTACACCAGCTTTTGTTTTACGGAATTTTGCCCATTTATAATTGGTCAAATTCAACGGGAGTGTACTTGAATCAATGATTTTCAGTGGCATATTCTTTCCGTTTTTATAATGGTACCGTTGAATTTTCCAAACAAGATCCAAGAACAAATTTGCAAGAATTAGTGGGTTGATCTGATTGTTTTTTCGGGATAGCTGAGAGGCACTTATCGATTCAAATCCGAGTGCTTTTTGAAGATCTTCGTCTACAAGTGCATCACTCATTTCCTCTAAGCTCTTAAATTCGAGCAGTTGGGCTACCAATAAAAGTTTAATATAGGCTTCTGTTGTCAGCTTTTTTGTGTAATAGTCCTGTTTCAATTCTTTGACTTGTTCGCTAAGTTTTTGAATATTTATGGGTGAAACCCATTTACCAAATGATGAAATTAGTGTATTCTTGTCCATAACAGTTATCCTTTACGATTGGATTTGGACAGGAACCACCTGTACTTCCATTGTAAAGGATTTTTTTGTTTCGAAATCAATAAAAAATTGAACATTCTTAGTATTTTGAATCATCAGATTTAATTACTGCAATGCTAGTGACATATGTGATAAAGTAAACAAACTTTCTAAACAAAAAAGTATCAAAATGCTTGCAATAAGGTTGCTAATACTTTTCATCTGTTATAAAATTGTAATGAGAATAAAATGAGAATTACGTTTTTATGAACATAAGCGAAACTGGAGGTATTTTTTATGGCAACATTAACGATTAAAGATCTTCACGTTGCAATTGACGGGAAAGAAATTTTAAAAGGGGTTAACCTTGAAATTAAAGGCGGCGAGTTCCATGCGATCATGGGACCGAACGGAACGGGAAAATCGACATTATCGGCGGCGATTATGGGCCATCCAAAATATGAAGTAACAAAAGGGAGCATTACATTAGACGGTGAAGACGTATTAGAAATGGAAGTAGATGAGCGTGCTCGTGCTGGTCTCTTTTTAGCCATGCAATATCCGAGCGAAATTAGCGGTGTAACGAATGCTGATTTTCTTCGTTCAGCGATTAATGCACGTCGTGGAGAAGGAAATGAAATTTCATTAATGAAATTCATTCGTCAGTTAGATGAAAAAATGGCGTTTTTAGAAATGAATCCAGATATGGCTCATCGTTACTTGAATGAAGGGTTCTCGGGCGGGGAGAAAAAGCGAAACGAAATTTTACAACTCATGATGTTGCAACCGAAAATTGCAATTTTAGACGAAATCGACTCAGGTCTTGACATCGATGCATTAAAAGTTGTTGCAAAAGGTGTAAATGAAATGCGAAACAGCGAATTTGGCTGTTTAATTATTACTCACTACCAGCGCCTATTAAACTACATTACCCCAGATTACGTACATGTCATGATGCAAGGGCGTATCGTAAAATCAGGCGGTCCAGAATTAGCACAACGTCTTGAAGCAGAAGGATACGATTGGATTAAAAAAGAGTTAGGCATTGAAGATGAAGTCGTTGAGCAAGAAGCGTAAGCGTTAGGAGGATTTAGGATGATTGAGACGAAACTACCATTCGACCAACAGTATGTGCGCTCATTTTCTGAAGGGCGCGGAGAACCGGACTGGCTTTTAAACGTTCGCTTACAAGCTCTTGCGCAAGCGGAACAATTGCCATTACCGAAGCCAGACAAAACGAAAATCGATCGTTGGAACTTTACACAATTTGCTACTCATCTCGTTGAAAGTGCGCCGCTTTCTTCGTTAGAAGAGCTACCTGAACAAGTAAAAGTGCTCATCGATATAGCTGAGGAGCAAAAAAACGTATATGTGCAACGCGATCATACATGTGCGTACGTATCGCTTGCTGATGAATTGAAAGAAAAAGGTGTTATTTTCACAGACTTAGCAACAGCTGTCCGCGAGCATAGCGAGCTTGTACAAAAATATTTTATGGACGGCGTCAAAGTAAATGAGCACCGTCTTACTGCCCTTCATGCGGCGCTTGTCAACGGTGGAGTGTTCGTATATGTGCCAAAGCACGTTCAAATCGACGTTCCTTTGCAGGCGGTATATGTGCATGAAAAAGCGGAAGCGCTGTTTAACCACGTCATTATTGTTGCCGATGTCGGAAGTAAAGTGACGTACGTTGAAAACTACATTTCAACATGTGAACGTTCGGAAGCGATCGTCAACATCGTTGCGGAAGTGTTTGCGCTTGACGATGCTCACGTATTTTTCGGTGCGGTCGATAATTTAGCGAAAGGGACGACAACGTACGTGAACCGTCGTGGAATCACAGGTCGTCATGTGCGCATTGAGTGGGCGCTCGGCTTAATGAATGACGGGAATACGATTTCAGAAAATATTACTCGCTTAATTGGTGATGGGTCAGTCGGGGATACGAAGACAGTCGTTGTGAGTCGCGGTGAGCAAGTGCAAAACTTTACGACGAGCGTCATTCACTACGGAAAACATACAGAAGGCTACATTTTAAAACACGGCGTTGTTAAAGATGAAGCGACATCGATTTTTAACGGCATTGGTAAAATTGAGCACGGGGCATCGAAGTCAAATGCGGAACAAGAATCGCGTGTACTTATGTTAAGTCCAAAAGGACGCGGGGATGCGAATCCAATTTTATTAATTGACGAAGATGACGTGACTGCAGGCCACGCCGCATCTGTCGGTCGTGTTGATCCGACGCAACTATATTATTTAATGAGCCGCGGCATTCCGAAAGTAGAAGCTGAGAGATTAATTATTCACGGCTTTTTAGCACCTGTCGTTAATGAAATTCCTATTGAGCGTGTGAAAAAACAATTAATTGAAGTGATCGAAAGGAAAGTTAAATGATGAACGTAAAAGAACTTCGTCAACTATTCCCGATTTTAGATCAACAAGTAAACGGTAAACCGCTCGTTTATTTAGATAGCGCGGCGACGTCACAAAAGCCGTTGCCTGTTATTGAAGCGATTGACAATTATTATCGTCAATATAATTCGAACGTTCATCGCGGTGTGCATACGCTTGGCACAAAGGCAACGGATGCCTACGAAGGGGCGCGCGAAAAAGTGCGCCGCTTCATCGGTGCTGCCTCAACGGAAGAAATTATTTTTACACGCGGGACGACAACAGCGATTAACTTAGTGGCGGCAAGCTACGGTCGAGCGAACGTACGTGAAGGCGATGAAATCGTCATTACGTATATGGAGCATCATAGTAATATCATTCCATGGCAACAAGTGGCGAAACAAACAGGGGCAACGTTAAAATACATCCCGCTACAACCAGATGGTACAATTCGATTAGAAGATGTCGAACAAACGGTGACACCGAATACGAAAATTGTAGCTGTCATGCACGTATCAAACGTGCTCGGTACAATCAACCCGGTAAAAGAAATTGCCCAAATTGCTCATAAGAACGGTGCGGTTGTTGTTGTTGACGGAGCACAAAGCACGCCGCACATGAAAGTAAACGTGCAAGACATCGATTGCGACTTTTATGCGTTTTCAGGGCATAAAATGTGCGGGCCGACAGGTATCGGTGTGTTATATGGCAAAAAACATTTGCTTGAGCAAATGGAGCCGGTGGAATTTGGTGGGGAAATGATCGATTTTGTCGGCTTGTATGAGTCAACATGGAAGGAGCTCCCGTGGAAATTTGAAGGCGGTACGCCAATTATCGCAGGAGCGATCGGGTTAGGGGCAGCTATTGACTTTTTAGAGGAAATCGGCTTAGACAATATTGCAGCCCATGAACATAAGCTAGCGCAATATGCGCTTGAACAGCTTGCGACGATTGAAGGATTAACGATTTACGGTCCGAAAGAACGGGCAGGTCTTGTGACGTTTAATATCGATGAGGTACATCCACACGATGTTGCCACTGTTTTAGATGCGGAAGGCATTGCGGTGCGAGCTGGCCATCATTGTGCACAGCCGCTTATGAAATGGTTAAACGTGACGGCGACTGCACGGGCAAGTTTTTATTTGTATAACACAGAAGAAGAAATTGATATACTTGTTTCAGCATTAAAGAAAACGAAGGAGTATTTTAGCTATGTCTTTTAATAGTCATTTAGATACATTATATCGACAAGTGATTATGGATCATTACAAAAACCCACGAAATCGCGGGGTATTAGAAGGGGAACACGTCGATATAAACATGAACAACCCGACGTGTGGCGATCGTATTCATTTAACGTTGAAAGTAGAAGATGGGAAAATTGTTGATGCGAAATTTGAAGGAGAAGGTTGTTCTATTTCGATGTCATCTGCGTCGATGATGACGGAGGCGATTAAAGGAAAGACGATCGAAGAAGCGTTGAAGTTATCAACGATTTTCTCCGACATGATGCAAGGAAAAGATTATGACGATTCAATCGATTTAGGAGATATTGAAGCGCTTCAAGGCGTATCCAAATTTCCTGCACGCATTAAATGCGCCACGTTAGCGTGGAAAGCAATGGAGAAAGGGTTGCATGAGCAACAAGGATAGTCATAAAACAAGGAGGCGAACGAGATGGCGAAAAAAATGCCAGAAATCGGTGAATATAAGTACGGTTTCGCCGATAAAGACGTATCTGTATTCCGTGCTGAGCGCGGATTAACGCGTGAAATTGTTGAAGAAATTTCACGCATGAAAAATGAGCCAGAGTGGATGCTTGAATTTCGCTTGAAATCTTTAGATATTTTTTACAGCATGCCGATGCCACAATGGGGTGGCGATTTATCGAGTTTAGATTTTGATGAAATTACGTATTACGTTAAACCATCAGAAAAATCTGGGCGTTCATGGGATGAAGTGCCTGAAGAAATTAAAGCGACGTTCGATAAACTTGGTATTCCAGAAGCGGAACAAAAATATTTAGCAGGGGTATCTGCACAGTATGAATCGGAAGTTGTATATCACAACATGAAAGAAGATTTGGAAAAGCTCGGTGTTATTTTTAAAGATACAGACTCGGCGCTAAAAGAAAATGAGGAGTTGTTCCGCGAGCATTGGGCAAAAGTCGTCCCACCGACAGATAATAAATTTGCGGCCCTAAACTCAGCCGTTTGGTCTGGCGGTTCATTTATTTACGTGCCAAAAGGTGTAAAAGTGGATACGCCGTTGCAAGCGTATTTCCGTATTAACTCTGAAAATATGGGGCAATTTGAACGGACGTTAATTATCGTTGATGAAGGGGCGCACGTTCATTACGTCGAAGGCTGTACGGCGCCTGTATATACGACAAACTCACTTCATAGTGCGGTCGTTGAAATTATCGTGAAAAAAGGCGCGTATTGTCGTTATACGACGATTCAAAACTGGGCAAACAACGTCTTTAACCTTGTTACAAAACGTGCTGTATGCGAAGAAAACGCAACGATGGAATGGATTGACGGAAACATCGGGTCGAAATTAACGATGAAATATCCAGCGGTCGTTTTAAAAGGAGAAGGTGCGCGTGGATTGACACTTTCGATTGCGATTGCTGGCAAAGGGCAACATCAAGACGCGGGGGCGAAAATGATCCACTTAGCGCCAAACACATCATCAACGATCGTGTCCAAATCGATTTCGAAACAAGGCGGAAAAGTCACATATCGCGGTATCGTTCATTTCGGACGAAAAGCGGACGGTTCTCGCTCTAACATCGAGTGTGATACGCTCATTATGGATAATCAGTCAACATCTGATACAATCCCATATAATGAAATTTTAAATGACAACATTTCACTTGAACATGAAGCAAAAGTATCGAAAGTATCGGAAGAACAACTATTTTATTTAATGAGCCGCGGCATTTCCGAGCAAGAAGCGACAGAAATGATCGTCATGGGCTTTATTGAGCCATTTACGAGAGAATTGCCAATGGAATACGCGGTTGAAATGAACCGTCTCATTAAGTTTGAAATGGAAGGTAGCATTGGATAATTCATAGCTGATGATCTGCATAGAGCGGATCATCGGCTTTTTTTGTATGTTGTGGTAAGATGAATATAGGTGATGAATATGATTTATGTCGGATTAACGGGATGGGGCGACCATGACCGCTTATATCCATCTCGTCTAGCAGCAAAAGATAAGTTGCGAGCGTATGCTGCCCATTTTCCAACTGTTGAAGTCGATGCGTATTTTTACGCCATTCAACCACGACAAAATGTAGAGAAATGGATTATGGAAACGCCGTCTTCGTTTCAATTTATCGTCAAAGCGTATCAAGGAATGACGGGACATCAGCGTGGCGATATCCCGTATGCGAATAAAGATGACATGTTTAGCGCATTTTTGCAGTCGATTGAGCCGTTTCAGCAAGCGAAGAAACTGGCGATGGTATTATTTCAATTTCCACCTTGGTTTGACTGCAAAAAAGAGCATGTTCACTATTTACGTTGGTGTCGTGAAAAAATGAAAGACGTGCCCGTCGCGCTTGAATTTCGTCATCAATCGTGGTTTTCGCCACCTTTTTACGAAAAGACGCTACGCTTCATGGAAGAAGAGCGATGGATTCATAGCATTTGTGATGAACCGCAAGCAGGGGAAGGATCGGTACCGACCGTTCTTTATCCAACAGATCGAAATAAAACGCTCATTCGTCTACACGGACGAAATGTCGCTGGCTGGAATAAAAGAGATGATGAAAATTGGCGTGCCGTCCGTTATTTATACCGCTACAACGAGCAAGAGCTACAAGAATGGGCACAACATGTTCGTATGTTACAAACAAAATGTAAACATATTTACGTGTTATTTAACAACAATTCTGGTGGCGATGCGGCTGATAATGCGAAACAGCTGTTGCAGCTTCTTCAAATTGAATATACAAATTTAGCACCGAGACAGCTCGATTTGTTTTCGTAATGGGGGATGAACATGGAGTACTTTTTTCTTTTAATTATTGGTTTTTTAGCAGGAACGATCGGCAGTCTTGTCGGTTTAGGTGGAGGGGTCATTATCGTTCCCGCGCTTCTTTTTTTAAGTGCTGCGCACGTAGTGCCGGCCATTTCACCGCAAGTGGCTGTTGGTACGTCGCTTGTTGTCATTATTTTTAATGGATTGTCGTCAACTTTAACATATATGAAGCATAAAATGGTGGACTATAAAAGCGGCTTGTTTTTTTTCATCGGCAGTGGGCCGGGCGCCATGTTAGGGGCATGGGTAAACCAACATGTTCATATGCATCATTTTTCGCTTTACTTTGGACTGTTTTTAATTGCTGTTTCATTTTTGCTTATGTTTCAATCGCGTTTTTCACCGCGTGCAACACGAACGTTTCCTGTTGTGCGCACGTATGTCACGAACGAAGGAGAGGAAATGACATATGGATATGATCCGTTCATCGCTACGCTCATTGCGTTTGTTGTTGGCTTTGTCGGCGGTTTTTTTGGCGTTGGTGGCGGTTCGCTTATGGTGCCTGCGATGATGTTATTGTTTTTATTTCCTCCTCATGTGGCGGTAGCGACATCGATGTTTATCGTCTTTTTGTCATCCATTGTTAGCTCATCGACACATGTATGGATGGGAAATGTCGCATGGACGTTTGCGTTTGCGCTCATTCCGGGCGTATGGGTCGGTGCAAAATGTGGCGCATGGCTTAATCGGAGACTAAAAGGAAAAACAGTTGTGACACTACTGCGGATCGTGCTCATTTTACTTGGGGTTCGTTTAATCGTGCAAGGACTTGGCTGGTAGAGGGAAAGGTGTGTTGCAAACATTGAAAGAGACGATACATATTTATCATACAAACGATGTGCATAGCCATTTTGAGCGATGGCCAAAAGTCGTTCACTATTTACAAACCGAGAGAAGAAAGCATAAAAGAAATCGTGAGCATATGGTTTTACTTGATATTGGTGATTTTATTGATCGTTTTCATCCCCTTACTGAAGCGTCAGCAGGAAAGGCGAACGTCATCCTTTTAAACGATGCAGCATACGACGCGGCAACGATCGGGAATAATGAAGGAATTACGCTTAGCCATGAACAGCTCGATACGTTGTACACGAATGCCACGTTTTCGGTCATCGTGGCGAACGTTTTTTATGAAAACGGAGAGCGTCCGCGTTGGATGAAGCCGTATATCATTATGACGTTTGGAGATGTTCGCGTTGCTTTTATTGGGGTGACCGTTCCTTTTCAGACGTTTTATGAACTGCTTGGATGGCGCGTCGCCGATCCGTTTGATACGGTTGCCCAGCTCATTGAAGAGCTTTCAGAAAAAGTGGATGCAATTGTTTTATTGTCTCATTTAGGGATAAATGATGATGAAAAAATGGCTCATATGTTTCCACAACTGACTGCGATTTTAGGTGGGCATACACATCACGTATTTGAACATGGAAAACGAGTGAATGAAACATTGCTTTGCGGGGCAGGGAAGTTTGCACATTACGTTGGTTGCTTAACATTAACGATCGATAAAAACAATCGGAAAGTGGATGCGCGTGCATATGTACAACATACCGATACATTCGAACATGAATGCATTGAAACAAAACGAAAATTACATCATATGACTAAACAAGCAACCACGGCATTGGCACAACCGATTGTGTATTTGCCCGAACCGTTACATATGGACTGGTTTTCCTCTTCCCCACTTGCATCGCTTCTTGCGCAAGCATTAAACGAATGGTGCGAAAGTGATATAGCGATGGTGAATGCAGGTGTGTTGCTTGCGTCATTACCAAAAGGTATTGTGACGAAAGGGGATATTCATCGCATTTGTCCGCACCCGATTAATCCGTGCAAAGTATATTTGCGCGGAAGCGAATTAAAAGAAGTCATTTTGCAAGCGGAAACGGAACAAATGAAACAGTTGCGGGTGAGAGGATTCGGATTTCGTGGAGAAGTGATGGGGCAAATGGTGTACGACGGTGTCACGATCGAGAAAGAGATAATGTCGGACGGTCAAGCACATGTGCGCCGCATTTTTATTCATCATCAGCCAATTGATGAGCAAAAAACGTATGCGGTCGCAACAATTGATATGTTTACGTTCGGACACTTATATCCTGAAATATATCGTGCGAAAAAGCAATATTACATGCCCGAAATGTTGCGGGATGTGCTTGCGTGGAAGCTAAAAAACATGTATCAACAATAGGCACCCTTCGATCTTTTATTCATACATTGAATAAAAGAAAGGAGCGTGAATATATGATCGAGTTAAAGCCGTTATGGATTGACGGGGAGCCGTTTACGGCCATTTCTGTTCAATTGCCTAAAACGACGTTGTTAGTTGTTGCTAATGATAAAGGATATATTATGTGTGGGGCGTTAGATGTGGCTTTGTTAAACGAAAAGTTGCGCGACCGCGGCATTGTAGCTGGAAGAGCGGTAGGAGTGCGGACAATTGATCAACTGTTAGAAGCACCGCTTGAGTCTGTTACGCTTGCTGCTGAACAATTAGGTATTTCACGCGGAATGAAAGGAAAAGACGCCTTGCTCTTGATGAAATAAAATAATAATCCCCTGCTTGATCGCATACATATAGCGTGAGAGGGGGGATTTTTGTTGTATCAACAACTACGTAAAAGAAGAAAACCGCTACCCATCCGCTATATTTTTTTAATTACCTTTGTTTTTTTTATCATTTCGACTGTTGCGAGCCTTTGGTTTATTAATAGAGGGATTGAACCAACGCTGATGGCGATCGCCGAAAAAGAAACGCGTCGTCTAGCGAATTTAGTGATCAATAATGCGATTAATCAACAAATTGCTGAAGATGACTTTCGAGTTGAAAACTTTATAAAAATTGAAAAAGATGAGCATGGGAAAATTTCCGCAATAGATTTTAATGCTACGGTTGTGAATCGTGTATTAGCTAAAACGACAAATCGCGTCCAACGAAATTTAAAAGCGGCATCAGAAGGAAAACTATCGGCACTTGAGTTTCCAGATGTTCAAATTGAAACGGAAAAAGAACAAGGAATCGTCTATTATATCCCGCTTGGACAAGCAACGAATAACGTATTGTTAGGAAATTTAGGGCCGCGCATCCCGGTTCGTTTTTACGTCATTGGGGATGTTCATTCGGACGTAAATAAAAATATACGTCCGTTTGGCATAAATAATGCTTTAATAGAAATAGCAATTCATATTGAAGTGAACGTGCAAATTATTATTCCATTTGCAACAAAAACGGCAACGATTCAAAACGACATTCCTGTCGCTATCCAAATTATTCAAGGGGAAGTCCCGCAATTTTATAATCAAGGTGGAGAAGGAAATACGTCAATTGAAATTCCAGTTGAATAATAAAATATTCTGAAAATTTTATTTTTTAAAATATTATTTTGACAAAAAGCTTGTCCGTTGATATACTTAAAACTAAAATGAAACAAAAAAGTCTGAAAAATTAAAATAATCGAACGAGGAGGTGTACATCTTTTCATTACGTAACGATATGAAAAAATCAAAAAATGGCTGAGGAGGGTATTTTATTATGGAGAGTCGTCAACAATGGGGCACACGCGCTGGCTTTATTTTAGCAGCTGCTGGCTCGGCAATTGGATTGGGAAACATTTGGAGGTTTCCGGCTGTTGCATATGAAAATGGTGGAGGGGCATTTTTCTTCCCGTATTTATTCGCATTATTAACAGCAGGTATTCCAATTCTTATATTGGAATTTACGCTTGGACACAAGTATCGCGGTTCAGCACCATTAACATTCGCCCGTTTAAGCAAAGGAACAGAATGGATTGGTTGGTGGCAAGTACTTATTTCATTCGTTATTTCAACGTATTATTCCGTCGTTATTGCATGGGCGATGTCTTATACGTATTTTGCTTTCACATCAAAATGGGGAGAAAATACAGGAGACTTTTTATTCGGTGAGTATTTAAAATTAGCAGAAACGCCAGGCACATTTGGAGGCATAGTTCCAGCTGTTCTTATTCCGCTTATTCTCGTATGGGTCATTAACTTAGCTGTTTTATATAAAGGGGTTCGTAAAGGAATTGAGTTAGCCAATAAAATTTTCTTGCCAACGCTCGTTGTTTTATTCTTTATTATCGTCGTTCGCGCGGTTACGCTAGAAGGTGCAGTTGAAGGATTGAACGCATTTTTTAAGCCAAATTGGGATCAAATTATGAACGGAAAAGTATGGGTTGCGGCATACAGTCAAATTTTCTTTAGCTTGTCGATTGCATTTGCTATTATGATTACGTATTCAAGCTATTTACCAAAAAAATCAGATATTACAAATAACGCCTTTATTACAGGATTTGCGAACTCAGGATTTGAATTGTTAGCTGGTATTGGTGTATTTAGCGTCCTCGGTTTCTTAGCCCATCAACAAGGTGTAGCAGTAAGCGAAGTCGTTAAAGGGGGCGTCGGGTTAGCGTTTGTTGTCTTCCCGCAAATTATTAACCAATTCCCAGCGTTTAATGAATTTTTCGGCGTGTTATTTTTCCTTTCACTAACGTTAGCTGGTTTGTCGTCTCTCATTTCCATATCGGAAACATATGTAGCGGCAGTTCAAGAAAAGTTTGGTATTTCTCGCACGAAAGCCGTTCTTGGTGGTGGCGGATTAGCGGCGTTAATCGCGCTCGTGTTTGCGACAAACGGTGGATTATATTTCTTAGATGTTGTCGACTATTTTATTAATAACTTTGGTGTTGCACTTGTCGGTCTAATCGAAGTGATTGTTATCGCATGGGTGTTAAAAGAACTGGATGCGCTCCAAACACATGCAAATAGTGTATCAGATATTATGGTAGGTGCGTGGTGGAAAGTTTCGCTCTCTGTGATCACACCGATTGTACTAGGCTATATGATGTTTGATAGCATTAAAACAAACGTGAAAGAAAATTATGGAGGATACGATACATTATTCGTTGTGAAATACGGATGGACGATCGCAGCGCTTGTCATCGTTCTCGGATTTGTGCTTTCAGTAAAACGTTGGAAAGAGGGAGCGCTTTCTGTTCCGACGGATAAGGAGGTTTCAAGCTAATGCAAACAAGTGCACTTATTATGATGCTTGTCGGTATGGTCGTCATTTGGGGCGGATTCCTCGCTAGCGTTGCTCATGCAGTGAAGAAAAGCCGTCAGTCATAAAAAAAGATGGGGCAAAATGCCTCATCTTTTTTTCATCCGTTCTTGTCTTTCCCATTGTTTTAAATAAGGATATGGATCGAACGACCATTCTGTATAGCCGTTGTCTTTATACATGCCGTAGTGAAGATGCGGTGGAAATTTACCCGATGTGCCAGGTGGTCCGTAACCAGAGCTTCCGACTGAACCGATGAGCATGCCGGGTTCTACAATGGATCCTTCTTCTAAATTGTTGGCGAATCCGTTTAAGTGTGCAAAATAATGGTACGTATTATTGATGTCGCGAATGCCGATGCGCCAACCACCGTATTTGTTCCAACCTTTTAATTCAACGATGCCATAACATGTGGAACGAACAGGGGTACCATAATGGGCAAAAATGTCCGTTCCTTCGTGAATACGTCGTCCGCCCCATCCGCGTGCATCTCCCCACGTACTGCGATAACTATATTCAAATCGTCTTGGAATGGGAAAAGCGTATTGGTCGAGCTGAAGTGTTCCGAAATGTTTATACAGCTTCACTTTCCCTAAAATGATATCGACAGTTTTATTTCGTTCATAATAATCCCATAGCGCCATTTTTATATGCGTATGGTCTGTTCCGTATGACCGTAGAAAACGGGCGAAGGAAAATAGGACGTCCTCATCATTTGTTCGATCTGCAAAACCGTCCCCATTTCCATCTATGCCCATTCCGCCGAATTGGCTAATTGTGAATGGGTTCTGATCTTCTTGATTGAAATTAAGCGGCCCTGACCATCGTTCTGGAGGAATGTAAATGCCAATTACTCCTGTCGGTTTCGGTAAGTCGCGTCTCGCTTGCCGAATGCTCCGTTCGTACTGATCGATTGCTGCAAAATAATACCATGGAATAAATGAGATAGCTTCCGCTTTTTTATAAAGCTCCATTCGCTTGTCATATAAATCATCTGGTGCAGCAACTACAAATGATTGAAGCGGCATGAAAAGAAGGAAGATGATGCACCATAATGTTCTCACGCACTCTTGCTCCTTTCTCCGAAGTTCATATCATTAGTTTGAGGTAATCGACTGTTTTCATAAATAAAAAATGTTGGAAAAACAAACTGTTTTGTATTGTAAGGCAATAACTCGTATAATGAGTAATGTACATTAACGAGTGGAGCGTGAAAATGATGTCAACAAAAGAACAGCACCTTCGCAAACCAGAGTGGTTAAAAATAAAGTTAAATACAAATGAACATTATACAGGATTGAAAAAAATGATGCGCGAAAAACAATTGCATACGGTGTGCGAAGAAGCGCGTTGTCCAAATATTCATGAGTGTTGGGCCGTTCGTCGCACAGCGACGTTTATGATTTTAGGTGATGTATGTACGCGCGCTTGCCGCTTTTGCGCCGTCAAAACAGGATTGCCTACTGAGTTAGACTGGCAAGAGCCGGAGCGTGTGGCTGAATCCGTTCGTTTAATGAATTTAAAACATGTTGTCGTTACCGCAGTAGCTCGCGACGATTTAAAAGATGGTGGAGCAGCTGTATTTGCGGAGACAGTGCGTGCCATTCGCCGGAAAAATCCGTTAACGACGATCGAAGTATTGCCGTCGGATATGGGAGGCGTATATGAAAACTTACGAACGTTAATGGATGCTCGTCCTGACATTTTAAATCATAATATCGAAACCGTCCGTCGCCTCACTCCGCGCGTTCGTGCGCGCGCAACGTATGAACGTTCACTTGAATTTTTGCGCCGCGCAAAAGAAATGCAGCCTGATATTCCAACAAAATCAAGCTTAATGGTCGGGCTTGGTGAAACAAAAGAAGAAATTTTAGAAGCGATGGACGATTTACGGGCAGTCGGAGTGAATATTTTAACGATCGGTCAATATTTACAGCCGACAAAAAAACATTTAAAGGTAGAGAAATATTACCATCCTCATGAGTTTATGGAGTTAAAAGAAATTGCGTTAGCGAAAGGATTTAGTCATTGTGAGTCTGGTCCGCTCGTCCGCTCTTCCTATCATGCCGATGAGCAAGTACAATCGGCAAAGGCAGCGGAGTGAATGATGAAGGATGTCCCACTTCGTTTGAGCGGGACATCCTTTTTTTCTTATTGCATCATGTTCATTTCTTCGCGTTGCACACCGTTTTCATTTTCTCCACTGCTCACTTTCCTACCTTGTGGCGATTTGAGCATTTCTTTAATCGTTTGTTGTAACACTTGATCGATATTTTGACTATTTGCATCTAAACGGCCGAATCGTTCAATATCTTGAAACATGCGCGGATTGTCTGAAACGTATACGTGATAGTAACGTGGCACGACAGAAATAGCTGTTTTTTTCACTTGATCGGCTGTTTCAAACCGATTTGTACTGTCTGTTTTGTAAACGACAAACACTGTATCGTCTGTGACAAGCGTCCCGACATCGTAAACGTTCGGAAGTTGCGTGCACAGTTTGCTAATTAAATCGGCGACATTTTCGCGATTTAATACAGGTATGGTCGCATACTGTGTTGTATCACCCGGAATGGGGCTTTTTTGATGTCTTACGTAACCGAAATTCGTTAATCTCGAATCCATTCCGTTTCGGACACCGTGTTCGTTATATAGATCGTTTCGTGAACGAACGTTGATCGTTGTTCCGCTTTTTTCATACAAAGATGTGGATTCGTTCATTCCTGCGCACCCAGATAATAAAGCGATTGTACTAATGCCTGTCAGTAACCATGTATTCCGCAAAACAAATCCCCCCTTCCTTTTTATTATTTGTTTTATTCAAAGCGTTATAATGGTGATTGCTTGGGAGAAAGACATGTTTTATGATAGAAATGGAAAGAAGAGGTGAGGACATATGATTTGTATTCATAATACATGTTATGAGCTTGTAGAAAATGTGCGCAACGGCTTTAACGAAGAAGCGTTTCGTGCGCGCTATACGGACATTTTAAATAAATATGATTACATTGTTGGCGATTGGGGATATAATCAGCTTCGCCTTCGTGGCTTTTTTGATGACCATAACCAAAAAGCGACATATGATACGAAAATAAGTACATTATCCGAATATTTGTTTGAATATTGCAATTTTGGTTGCGCTTATTTTGTGTTACGTAAAGTGAAAAAATAGGTCAGGACGCCTGACCTATTTTTCATGAGTATGGTTGTTGGTTATTTTCGTTCGGATCATCGTGAACGGGATGTGCGCCTGGCTCTTGGCGCGGAATGTTTTGATGAAGCGATTTATACTCGTAATTAAATGCGCTGTAATATCGCTGCCCTTTTCGCCATGGGGTACTTTTATTTTGAACGGGTTCATGTTCGCCACGCGGGGAACCGTATGGACCTTCGGGCAACGTTTCTGGTACGAGAAAATTTTTCATCGCTTCCACAGTTGAAAAATCGTGATACGTTTCATCGGTCATGTGAATTCTTCCTTTCGTTTTTTACATAGCGTACCACTTAACCGACGATTTCATGTAAAAAGCTTCGCAACTCGTTTGCATCTTCTTCATTTAGGTTATATATGTGTTCAATATACCCAGGTTGTTGCAAGTCATCTGAACCGATAATCGCATATCGATTGCTTTGTAAATCAAGTACAAGTGCTTTGCCATAAAAGCGGTCTGTTTGGACGATCGCTAAATCAAACCGTTCATTTTTGCCAGCGAAGCTAACAAATCGAGTTTTTGTATCTACTGTATCGTCATATAAAAAGAAACGTTCCATATTGTATCCCTCCATATCGTGTGTCGTTGCTTCTTCATCTTAACAAATTTCTGTTAGCTGTGTAAAAGAAAGCGCTATGCTACAATAAAATAAAAAACAGAAAGGAAGATGAATGATGTATTTTGTTGATCGTCAAAAAATCGAAAAAACATTGAAATATATGGAGGAAGTCGTCTCCTATGTACACCAATCGTTTCATACGCCAATAGAGAAGCTAGCGCTTGAACGGATCGGACATGTTATTATTGAATCAATCATTGACGTTGGAAATGCGATGATTGACGGCTTTATTATGCGCGATCCAGGAAGTTACGAAGACATTATTGATATTCTAGTCGATGAACGTGTTCTTTCGGATGAAGATGGAGAGGCATTAAAGCAAATTATTCATTTTCGTAAAAAGCTTGTTCAACAATACATCGACGTACCGCATGACGAATTATTGAACATATTGCAAAACTATCGCCATGTTCTTCAATCTTTCCCAGCTGCTATTCGCACGTATTTACATCATGAACTTGGGCCTGTGTCCGCTTTTTTAAATGAAAATGTTTAAAAATTGTGTGTATAGGGAAAATCGTATAAAATGGAAGAGGGTGAAACGTGATGCGAAAAAAAACCTCTTCCACGAAAGAGCAAATTTTAAAAATGCTAAAAGTGCAAAAGCGACTAACAGTCGGTGAAATGGCGGAGCAACTACAAATTACGGAAATGGCTGTCCGCCGTCATTTAAGTGCGTTAGAGCGCGAAGAACTTGTTGAATCGACGCTTGTTCGTCAACCGATGGGAAGGCCGACAAATGTGTATCAATTAAGCGTAAAAGGACATCAACGTTTTCCGCGCCACTATCAGCAAACGATGCTCGATTTTTTAGCCGATTTAGAACGGATGGGCGGGAAGCAAATTGTAGCGGAGCTGTTTCAAAATCGGCAAGAACGGATGAAAAAGCTGTATGAACGACAATTTGGCGATAAATCGTTTGATGAAAAAATCAAAGAGCTTGTTGCGGTGCAAAACGAGCATGGGTATATGTCCGAATTAGTACAACATGATGATGGTTCGTTTGAGCTAGTTGAACATAACTGTCCGATTGCAGAAGTAGCTCAAGCGTATCCGATTGCTTGTGAATGTGAGCGACAGTTGTTCGAGACGCTTATTCATGAAGCTGAAATTGTTCCGAAAACGTGTTTAGCTGACGGTGATGATGCGTGTCGCTACCATATTAAGCGAAAAAAATGAACAATCGTTGACATTCGTTGCGCTCTTTTTGACAAGTACAGCTGTTTTGCGTTAAAGTTTGAACGTGCAAGTTGTCAAAAGGAGTGGCAAAAGTGAAAACATATAAAGGATATTTAATTGATTTAGACGGTACGATGTATCGTGGAACAGAACGAATTGAAGAAGCGTGTGCTTTTGTGCACCACCTTCATGAAAAAGGCATTCCGTATTTATTTGTAACAAACAATTCTTCTCGCACGCCGGAACAAGTGGCAGAGAAGTTGCGGAAATTTGGTATCCCTGCAACGAAAGAGCAAGTATTTACAACAAGTCAAGCAACGGCAAACTACATTTATGAAAAGAAGCCGAACGCTTCTGTTTATGTCATTGGAGAAGATGGTATTCGACGTGCGCTTGAAGAAAAAGGATTTACATTTGCAAATGAAGATGCGGAAGTTGTTGTGATGGGGATTGATCGTAGCATTAATTACGAAAAATTGGCGGTTGCTTGTTTAGCTGTCCGGAATGGGGCAATGTTTATTTCGACAAATGGGGACATTGCGATTCCTACGGAGCGCGGACTTTTACCGGGAAACGGGTCGCTTACATCTGTCGTCGCGGTATCGACACAAACGAAGCCGATTTTTATCGGTAAGCCAGAAAAAATTATTATGGAGCAAGCGCTTGAAGTGCTTCGTGTTCCAAAAGAAGAAACGTTAATGATCGGCGATAACTACGATACAGATATTATGGCCGGAATGAATGCAGGAATCGATACACTTCTCGTTCATACAGGAGTGACGACGAAAGAAATGTTGCAAACGTATGACCGACAACCGACGTATGTCGTTGATTCGTTAAAAGAATGGATAGAACGCATATAAAAGGTGCCTCATTAGGCACCTTTTAACATTTATTCGACATGGGCAGCTCGATGTGCTAAACGGCTTGAAGCAGCAGCAGCGATCGCTCCAACGATATCATCTAAAAATGTGTGGCATTGACCGGATGATTTATCATTTAATTGATGTAAAATGCCCGGTTTTTGTTTGTCGATGTATCCGTAGTTCGTAAAACCGATAGAACCGTATACGTTGACGATCGAAAGAGCTAAAATTTCATCTACCCCATATAATCCTTCGTCTTTTGCGATAAATGATTGGAGAGGCTCTTGTAGCAACCCCTTCTCTGCTAAAATATCGAGCTGAATGCCCGTAAATAGTGCGTTTTGTACTTCACGTTTAGCAATCACGCGATTCACGTTATGAATACATTCGTCCATTTGTAAGTCTGGATGATATTTGGATTGTAAATAATAAACGAGTTCAGCAATATGTTCGATTGTTACTCCGCGATCAGCGAGCCATTGTCGTGCGACTTGTTCCATTTTTCCTATTTTCTTTGCCTCCATCCAACTTCACCTATTTCGTTTTTTATTTTTTACAATGTATGTGACTTTTTTATGAAATGTGCGTTCATTTCCTCTCCCTTATGAAGTTTATACGTATTTTTGAAACATATACATGAAGGAAGGAGGGATGTTTATGGATTATTATTTTCGAGTTGATCATATGGAACAAATTGGTGATCGCTTTCTCGTTAGAAGCGGAAATGACATATATATTGCGGTGCCGACGAATGAGAAAGAAGGCGACATTCAGCAGTTATATTACATGGCGATGTATATGCGAACACAAGGTGACGAAACGATTGCCACGTTACTTCCAACGAGGACAGGGCGTTTTGTTGGCACGTTACAAGGAAAGCAAGTGAGTGTATGGAAAATGGAAAACCGAATGAAAACAGGAGATACCGCGCAACAACTCGCATTATTTCATCAGCGTGGTCGCACATATCCGTATGATGTTTCCGCACGAAGCCGATTTGGCAAATGGGGAGAACTATGGGGACAACGGATTGATCAATTAGAACATTTTTGGCAATTACAAGTGAGGTCTTCTGAAAAAAATGAGGTGGATGAACAATTTGTTGAAACGTTTCCTTACTATTTAGGGGTTGCTGAAAATGCCGTTCAATATGTGATGGATACGCAATTAGATGAAGTTCCGATGCGCAGCGATATGCCGACAATTTGTCATGAACAATTTACCTCCGAAACATGGGAAATGGGGAAAATACCAACGGATTGGGTGTTTGACCACGCAAGTCGCGATGTTGCGGAATGGATTCGAAAGCAGTGGTTAACGAAACAATCAGATGAAACGATTGTGCGTTTTTTACAAACGTACGAACATGTGCAATCGCTTAGCCGTTTTTCTTGGCGAATGATTTATGCCCGATTATTATTTCCGCTTCATTACTTTCAGTCGATTGAAAACTACTATGGATCAGAAGGTGAGATGCGACAACGCTATGAGCAACAATTACGACAAGTATTTGAAGAGACTGACGTATATGAACAAAAACTTCGTCATTTTCATGATATAACTACTGTTTCGATTCCTCGTCTTGATTGGCTATAAATATGATACAATAAAGCGGATGACAATGTGCTAAAGGGGTCGAGGATATGGGAAGACCATATGTTTTCATTACAAGAAAACTACCAGATGATGTCGTTGCGCCGTTATATGACAAATATGATGTGAACATGTGGCCGCATGAGCATCTTGTTGTTCCGCGCGATGTGCTACTTCAAGAAGCAAGCCGAGCAGAAGCATTAATTACGATGTTATCTGATCGCATTGATGAGGAGTTATTGAAACAAAGTCCGAAGCTTCGCGTCGTTGCGAATGTAGCCGTCGGTTACGACAATATTGACGTAGAGGCAGCGACAAAACGAGGGATCATTGTTTGCAATACACCTGATGTATTGACAGAAACGACAGCGGATTTAACATTTGCTCTCCTGTTAGTAACGGCAAGAAGAGTGATTGAAGCAGCCGAGTTTATAAAAGAAGGAAAATGGAAAAGTTGGAGTCCGCTTTTACTTGCAGGGACGGATGTTCACCATAAAACGATTGGGATTGTCGGTATGGGGAAAATCGGGCAAGCCGTTGCGCATCGGGCAAAAGGATTTCATATGCGCGTATTATACTATAATCGTTCACGAAATATGGAAGCCGAACGAACACTTGGTGCGATGTATTGTTCGTTTGATGAGTTGCTTGAACAAGCGGACTTTGTCGTCTGTTTAGCTCCGTTAACGAATGAAACGTATCGATTGTTTAACCGCGAAGCATTTATGAAAATGAAGCGATCAGCTATGTTTATTAACGCGGGACGCGGGGCAGTTGTGGACGAAGAAGCGTTATATGATGCGTTAATCAACCGACATATTGCTGGTGCGGGGTTAGATGTATTTGCACAAGAGCCAATTCGTTCGAACCATCCACTATTACAATTGCCGAACGTTGTTGCTTTGCCGCATATCGGGAGTGCGACGAAAGAAACGCGGTACGCGATGATGCAACTATGTTGTCGCAACGTAATAGCTGTGCTAGAAGGAAAGAAGCCTTATACACCTGTGCAGAGCGGATAGGCTCTTTTTTTTTATTTTTTTAGAAAATTTTTAAACATAAAACGTTTTCATATGGTACGATAATGAAAATAAGGATTGTAAAAGAAATGGAGATCCTCTATAATGTCTACTATACAAAAACAAATGTTCATTACAGAAAAACAAGAGGTGGGGAAGATGGTAAAAAGCGTATCAGTTGGATTATTAGGATTAGGAACGGTTGGCAGTGGAGTTGTGAAAATTATTAAAAACCATCAAGATAAATTAATGCACCAAATTGGTTGCCCTGTTGAAATAAAAAAAGTTGCTGTGCGTGATCGCGATAAAAAAAGAGATGTCGTTTTGCCAGAGGCAGTATTAACGACAAACGTAGAAGAAGTCATTCATGACCCAGACATCGATGTTGTCATTGAAGTCATGGGAGGCATTGAAGAAACGCGACGATATATATTACAGGCATTAAAGAACGGAAAACATGTTGTGACAGCAAATAAAGATTTAATGGCGCTATATGGAACAGAGTTGCTCGCTGTTGCATCTGAGCACGGTTGCGATTTGTTTTATGAAGCAAGTGTCGCAGGAGGAATTCCGATTTTACGCAGTCTTGTAGACGGATTAGCTTCCGATCGAATTACAAAAATGATGGGCATTGTAAACGGGACAACAAACTATATTTTAACAAAAATGAGTAAATTTAATAGAAGATATGAAGAAGTATTAGCAGAAGCGCAGGCACTCGGTTATGCTGAGGCGGATCCGACATCAGATGTAGAAGGATTAGATGCAGCAAGAAAAATGGCAATTTTAGCCCGTCTTGGTTTTTCGATGAACATTGATTTGCAAGATGTATATGTCAAAGGGATTACCGGAATTACGGAAGAAGATTTAAATTACAGCAAACGACTCGGTTATACGATGAAATTAATTGGTATCGCCCATCGAGATGGAGAGAAAGTAGAAGTGAGTGTGCAACCGACATTGTTGCCAGAAACACATCCACTTGCGTCTGTCAATGATGAGTATAATGCCGTTTACGTTTACGGAGAAGCGGTTGGAGAGACGATGTTTTACGGTCCGGGGGCAGGAAGCTTACCGACAGCAACATCCGTTGTGTCGGACTTAGTTGCTGTAATGAAAAATATGCGCCTTGGGGTAAATGGGAGAAGCGCAGTTACCCCACAATACGATAAGCAGTTAAAAGACGATAGCGAAATATACTCGAAATATTTCTTACGCATTCATGTAAAGGACCAAGTTGGAGCGTTTGCGAAAATTACATCACTTTTTTCAGAGCGTGGAGTAAGTTTCGAGAAAATTTTACAATTACCTTTAAAACAAAAAGACTTGGCAGAAATTGTTCTCGTTACGCATCAAGCATCTTTAAAAGATTACCGTGATGTGTTGCAACAGTTGCGCGATTTAGAAGTTGTGGAAGAAGTGAAAAGTTCGTATCGGGTAGAAGGGGAAGGTGCGTTGTAATGTGGAGGGGATTGTTACATCATTATCGTGACTATTTGCCGGTGACAGATAAAACACCGATGTTATCATTAAATGAGGGGAATACGCCTCTCATTCCGCTCATTCATTTGTCGGAAAGACTCGGTGTAGAATTATACGTCAAAACAGAGGGAGCAAACCCAACAGGATCTTTTAAAGATCGTGGGATGGTCATGGCTGTTGCTAAGGCAAAAGAAGAAGGAAGCGATACAATTATTTGCGCTTCGACAGGCAACACGTCTGCCGCTGCGGCTGCGTATGCTGCACGGGCAAATATGCGCTGCATTATCGTCATTCCTGACGGGAAAATTGCGCTCGGAAAGTTGGCGCAAGCGGTTATGTATGGGGCAGAAATTGTTGCGATTCAAGGAAATTTCGATCACGCATTAAAAATGGTGCGTCGTTTAAGCGAAATGGCTCCGGTCACGCTTGTCAATTCGGTCAATCCGTATCGTATTGAAGGGCAAAAAACAGCAGCGTTTGAAATTTGTGAGCAACTCGGGCAAGCCCCTGATATTCTCGCCATTCCAGTCGGAAATGCAGGAAATATTACAGCATATTGGAAAGGGTTTAAACAATTTCATGAAAAGCATGGAACAGCATTGCCGCAAATGCGAGGGTTTGAAGCAGAAGGAGCGGCAGCAATTGTTCGTAACGAAGTGATTGAAAATCCAGAAACGATTGCGACAGCAATTCGAATCGGTAACCCAGCGAGCTGGGAGTATGCTGTTCAAGCTGCTAACGAATCGGGAGGAAAAATTGATGAAGTGACAGATGCCCAAATTTTAGATGCGTACCGTTTACTTGCAAGAGAAGAAGGAATTTTTGCAGAACCTGCCTCATGTGCGTCGATTGCTGGTGTAATGAAACAAGTCGAGAGCGGAGAAATTGCAAAAGGGAGCCGAATCGTTGCAGTGTTGACTGGAAATGGATTGAAAGATCCAAATGTAGCGATGGACGCAACGAATATTCAACCGATCGTCTTGCCAAATGACGAAGAAGCGGTGTTTGCGCACATTCAAGGAGCTGTTCTTCAATGAATGATGGGGAGATGTTAAAAATTGTCGTACCGGGAAGCACAGCTAACCTTGGACCGGGCTTTGATTCGATCGGATTGGCTGTATCGTTGCATTTAACTTTACAAGTTATCCGTGACGAAATGTGGGAATTCGTCCCGAAAACAAGTGAAGTGAAAAGTATTCCAACAGGCGAAAGCAATTTAATTTATCAAGTAGCAAATGAACTAGCTCGTCAGTATGGTGTGGCGTTGCCCCCGTGTCGCGTGTTTGTATCAAGTAATATCCCATTTACGAGAGGGTTAGGTAGTAGTGCAGCGGCGATTGTAGCAGCCATTGAGTTAGTAAATGAGCTCGGACGTCTTGATTTGTCACAAGAGGAAAAAATGCGTGTAGCTAGCGTATATGAAGGTCATCCTGACAATGTCGGTGCTTCTTTATATGGGGGAGTAGTCATTGGAAGTCATTTGAAAGACCGTACACATATTGTACACATTCCTTCCATTCCAGTTGATTTGATTGCCGTCATTCCGACATATGAATTGGAAACGAAAAAGTCCCGCACTGTTCTTCCAAGCGCATTTACGCGCGAGCAAGCAGTCGAAGCAAGCGCAATTAGTAACGTGCTTGTGGCGGCATTGCTTACAAACCATTGGCCGCTCGTTGGTGAGATGATGGATGCCGACTTATTTCATCAACCATATCGTGAATGTCTCGTACCTGAATTGTCACATGTGCGTACAGTAGCGAAACAGAATGGTGCATTTGGGGTAGCACTAAGCGGTGCTGGTCCGACTGTCCTTTGCTTTGCTGAACAAGGGAGAGGGAAAGAAGTATATGATGCGCTTGTAGTAACATTTCCGCATTGTGATGTTCGGATGATGTCAGTAGAAACAAAGGGGAGTTGTGTATATAAAATGGCGTTAGAGAAATAAATGATTTTCTTCATGGAAAAAGGGGTGCATTTTTTGTACACCCCTTTTTCCTTAAAACACTTGTTCAACTTCAACAACGCCAGGAACTTCTTCAAGTAATGCGCGCTCAATACCAGCTTTTAATGTAATCGTTGAGCTTGGGCAACTTCCGCACGCACCGAGAAGGCGAAGTTTAACAACTCCGTCTTCTACATCGACTAATTCACAATCTCCGCCATCGCGAAGTAAAAATGGACGAAGTTTATCTAATACTTCTTGCACTTGTTGTTTAATATCTTGATCTGCCATTTTCATCGACTCCTTTCACTAATTTTATTATAATCATCATGATGAAAAAAATCTATTAACGTTACTTAACTTTTTTCCAGGGGAGAGAATAAATATGATTGAAATATGTGTATATGGGGCGGATATGATTTGTGCTTCTTGCGTCGGTGCACCATCATCAAAGGATACGTATGAATGGCTTCAAGCCGCTATTTCACGCAAATATCCGAACGATTCATTTACATTTGTGTATGTTGATATTTTTCATCCACCAGAAGATGAAGGAAAACGTCAATTGGCACAAAAGGTAATTGACGAAGACTTATTTTATCCTGTCGTTGTCATTGATGGGGAAATTGTTGACGAAGGAAATCCGAAATTAAAAAACATTTATGAAGCGATTGAAAAAAGGGCGAAGTAACTCGCCCTCATTCATTTTACACAACGCAAATCAGTAATTTGTGCTTCATGTTCAATTGAACGTTTAGAAAGTACATCTAAAATACGCTCTTGTCTTTTCTGATTTGCTTCAATATTTTTGACGATTTCATTCGTTTCAAGTACAGCTTGTTGGATCATTTTCAAGTCTTGCTTTGTAGCCATGGCTTTGAGGTCTTCTTTTGTGGCCATGTTTTCGAGATCTTGTTTTGTGGCCACTGTTTGTTTCATGTTGTTTATTTCTGCTTGAAGTTCGTTTAACTTTGTGAGAACTTGCTGGAGAACCGCTTCCAACATTTTTCCCTCCTTTCTACTGGTTATGTGTATAAAGAAAACACCTTAATAAAGTCTAAGGTGTTTTCGGCATGAGAAGATCATTATTTTGTTATGCTATGCTTATCATACCATAGTGTCAAACAAAAAACAGCATATGTTTATACGAAAAATGTAGGCAATTAATATCCGTTATGGTACTTGTACATCCATAAGACGCCTGATTTTAGTAGGCGCGGAACCCGTCCGGTTAGTGGGCGATCGGCCACGAGGCCAAACCCATGTTTCTTTCCTAATGATCCTAAAATACCTTTTAACTTAATTGGCGGAAATTCGCTTGGTGGTTCTTCGTCTTTCCATCTTTTTTGTAATACTTGAGCAATTTGTTCTGCTTGTCCTTCGGCAAGTTGGGCGCTCGGAGCGTGCGGTAAGCTTGCGCAATCTCCAACAACATATACATTTTCTATATTTGGAATATGATGTCGAGGTGTTAATATGACACGTCCTTGACTGTCTTTTTCCACATCGAGTTCGCGGACGACACGATTCGGTTGAATGCCGGCAGTCCATACAATCGCGTCGCAATGGATTGCTTCATCGTGATTATACAACGTATGTTCCTCAACTTTTGTAATGTTTGATTGACGAATGAGCTCCACACCATGCGAATGAAACCATTGCTCTACATAATGGCTTAGCCGTTCTGGAAACATAGATAAAATGCGTGTGCCGCGGTCAAACAGTTTAACGTGTAAATCTGGACGACTTTCAACTAATTCGCTTGCCAATTCTACACCGCTTAGTCCGGCACCGACGACACCGACGATGCTATGTGGTGGGAGATTGCTTAGTTTTTGATACGTTTCTCTTGCTTTATCAATTGTTTGAATGCTATAAGTAAAAATGTCTGCACCCGGTACACCGTGATATTTATCTTCGCAACCTAATCCGATGACTAAGTCATCATACGGAATACACGTTCCGTCTTGCAGATGAACAACTTCATGATGTAAATCAATTTTTTTGACCTCACCAAAAACGTAAGATAGGCGAGGATGTTCTGGGAATGGGACACGAATGTGCTGGTCACTAATTGTCCCAGCAGCTAAAGCATAATATTCTGTTTTTAAACAATGGTATGGAACACGATCAATTAATGTAATATGGATATGTTCTGGTAAATTCGGAAGGATGCGGAGTAAGATGCGCATATTTCCGTATCCGCCGCCAAGTAGCACGAGGTTTCTCATGGAAGCTTTCCCCTTTTGATAAAATTCGACCACTAAAAGTATAGCGAAATTGTGACAAAATAACAACATTTTTTCGAGAAACATGAATAATTAAGATGTTTTTCTTATGTCAATATTACATCATTTTTAGTGAAAGTGTTATAATATTAAGATTGAGGTGAATACATTGTTGAAACCGATCGTTGAATTTTGTATAAGTAATTTAGCAAACGGTTCACAAAGTGCGCTAGAGCAACTTGAAAAAGATCCGAATTTGGACATTATTGAATACGGATGTTTGGGATACTGTGGAAAATGTGCCAATATGTTATTTGCGATGGTAAATGGGGATATTGTCACAGCAGAAACTGCAGAGCAGCTCGTTGAGCGAGTGTATGAATATATTGAAGAAAATCCAATGTTTTAGGGGGCTATTGTGCCCCCTTTTTTTCTTCACGAATTTCTTGCCAACGGTCGTAAGCCATATTGACAATTCCTTTTTCAATCGTTTCTTTTTTTCTAGCGATCACGCGCGAAAAATAAATGATCGCTTGTTTTTCTTTTCCTAGCCTACGATACAATTCCCCGATTAAATACAATAAGCGCACTTCGGACATATGTGTGTGAACAAAATCATCTGCTTCATAAGAAGCGATATATTGCTCGAGCGCTAATCGCATGAATCGCCGTTCTTCTTCGCTTTTTTGGTTTGAACGATATAACCAAGCAAGACGCATATAAAGTCCAGCGAGCGTAATATGTTTTTCTTTTTTCAATGTCGCGGAATAAATGCCGAGCTTGTATGTATCAATGGCCTCAGCCAATGTACGAGCCCCACTGTAATTTTTCCCACGCCAATTGGCGCAAATGTTTTGTTGGATTGCCTCAAGCGTTTGTGGTGGAAAATACGTTGAAAATTCTTCTGTTGCCGCAAATCCGCAATGTGGACAAACGTGTACATAATACAAAAGCGGATTCGCTTCTTCGCTCGCATAATATGAGCAAAAGTCAGTGTCGTGCCGGATGGGACGAATGAAACGCGAACGGATTTTTTTCGTTGTATATGTTTGTTTACAGACAAGACATGTGACGGTACGATCATATAAAATATCCATTATGTTCCCTGCCTTGTATGATTGATAGTTATATTATACTATATGTTTCTCCGATTGCCTGTGACTTTTTATATATTTGTAAAAAAGTTGTCACGTTTATGGCAACGATGTATAGTGTTATTAAACATGTATGCGGAGGGACAGTATGAGAAGTTTTTCGTTCACGAAAATGCATGGATTAGGGAATAGCTATATTTATGTCAATATGTTTAAAGAGCGTTTAGCAGAAGAGGAATTATCGTATATTGCAAAGCGAGTGGCAAATGTACATACAGGGATCGGATCAGATGGACTCATTTTAATTTGCCCGTCCGATGTGGCACCGGTGAAAATGCGTATTTTTAATAGCGATGGATCGGAAGGGAAAAATTGTGGCAACGGGTTGAGATGCGTAGCGAAATATGTATATGAGCATGGCATCGTTCAAGAGGAACAGTTTATGATTGAAACGTTATCAGGCCTTGTTCAAGCTCGCGTTTTTGTAGAAGGCGGAAAAGTCAATAGTGTGGAGATCAATATGGGCAAACCTCGGTTATCTCGTGGAGAAATACCGATGGTCGGAAAAGAAAACGATGTAGTTATTAACGAACGAATTGATTTTGCAGGGCATACGTATTATATGACAGGTGTATCGATGGGGAATCCTCATGCGGTATTTTATGTTGATCGTATTGAGGAGGCACCAGTAACGACGCTTGGACCGACCGTAGAAAAAGATGAGCGCTTCCCAGAGGGAATAAATGTCGAGTTTGTAGAAGTGGTGAATGAACGTGAGCTTCATTTTCGCGTATGGGAGCGAGGATCAGGAGTAACCGAAGCGTGTGGCACCGGAGCATGTGCAGCGGTTGTAGCGTCGGTGCTAAATGGAAAAACGAAGCGAAATGAAGAAACGGTTGTTCATTTAGCTGGTGGAGATTTGTATATCACCTGGAAAGAAAATGGTGATGTGTTGATGCGCGGTGCTGCAGAAACGATTTGCACAGGTGTATACTATTATTAAAAAGGAGTGAAGTTCAATGGAACAAATTGTTGTACTCACAGAAAAAGCAGCGGAGCAAGTGAAACAGATGATGAAAGAAAGCGGGGAAGAAAACGTTTATTTTCGTGTTGGTGTTTATGGTGGAGGATGCAGCGGATTATCTTATGCGATGGGGTTTGATCATCAGAAGCGTGAAGAGGATCATGAGTTTGAACAAGACGGTTTGCGTATACTAGTCGATAAAGAAAGTGCGCTTGTATTAAAAGGAACGACGATTGATTACGAACAAGGAGCGATGGGTGGCGGATTTACGATTCATAACCCGAATGCCATTGCTTCGTGCGGATGTGGTTCATCGTTCCGGACAGCGACACATGCTGGTACACCAGAGGAATGTTAAAAGGCCCCCGTTGTGGAGGCCTTTTTCTTATTCAAACATTGATGTAGAATGAAGGGGTTGCACTTTTGCGCTTGGATCGATATATGATTTTGCGTTGTTGACCGCTGTTGGCGCTTCACCGAATCCGCAAGCGATTAACTTGACTTTTCCTTCATATGTGCAAATGTCACCGGCTGCATACACACCAGGAATGTTTGTTTCCATTTTCGAGTTTACTTTAATAGAGTTTTTCTCGATTTCTAATCCCCACTCTTTAATTGGGCCGAGCGAAGAAATGAAGCCATAGTTGACGATAACGGCATCGACATCAATAATTTCGCGCGCCTTCGTTTTTACTTCTTCTAAAACGACTTGTTTGATACCGTTTTCATCTCCAATTAATTCGACAGGAACGAACGGTGTTTTGACATCGACAGACGAGTTCATTAAGTTTTCAACGCTATGTTCATGGGCGCGGAATTTATCGCGTCGATGAACAATCGTCACTTTTTTAGCAATCGGCTCAAGCATAAGCGCCCAGTCGACGGCAGAGTCGCCCCCACCGCATACAAGTACATGTTGACCAGCAAATTTATTTAAATCATCAACGAAGTAATGTAAGTTCTTCCCTTCGTACTGTACTGCGCTTTCGAGTTCTAATCGACGAGGTTGGAATGCGCCGTTTCCTGCAGTAATAATAACCGCTTTGGAATAATGGATTTCCTTATTTGTTGTTAGTTTAAATGTACCATCTTCCAATTTTTCTAACTTTTCAACAGACTGTTCTAAACAAATGGTTGGACGAAATTTACTCATTTGCTCTTTTAAATTGTCAATCAGTTGTTGGGCGCGAATTTTTGGAAATCCCGCTACATCATATATGTATTTTTCTGGGTAAAGTGCAGAAAGTTGTCCACCAAGCTGCGGTAAACTCTCGATAATTTTCACCGTTGCTTGTCGCATTCCTCCGTAAAACGCCGTAAACAAACCAACAGGTCCCCCACCGATTACAGTAATATCGTACAGTTTTTGATCTTCTTTCACGTTCATTCCTCCTAAAACGTAAATTCTCACGTATTATCATACCATAAAAAATGGTTGAACGCTTTTGTTGTTTTGAAAATTTCGACATGAACTCGACAAAAATTATGGCCAAAAATTGAACAAATAACTCTTGAAAAAGAGAGAAAAAAAGAATAAGATGTTAACGTAGAAATGACAACTTTGTTACAAAACGTTGTATTTTTTTGGTCTATTTCGTGAATAAATTCACAAACTTTTTAAACGATAAAAATCGTTCAACAAGCACAAGCTAAAAAAAAAATAAGAAAAGGTGGAAGTGATTCGCTTGAAAAAGCCAAATGTTGTTGTATTAGGTGCAGGTTATGGTGGATTAATGACAGTGACGCGTTTACAAAAGATGATTGGCGTCAATGAGGCAAGCATTACGCTTGTCAACAAACATGATTACCATTATGAATCAACATGGTTGCATGAAGCAGCTGCAGGAACGTTGCACCACGAGCGCGTTCGCTATGCGATTGCAGATGTCATCGATCAAAGTAAAGTAAAATTTATTCAAGATACGGTTGAAAAAATCAACCTCGAACAAAAACAAGTGTTGCTTCAAAATCATGAGCCGTTAACGTATGATTATTTAGTTGTTGCTCTTGGATTTGAATCTGAAACGTTTGGCATTAAAGGCTTAAAGGAATATGCTTTCTCGATTGCAAACGTCAACGCTGCACGTCAAATTCGCGAGCATATTGAATACCAATTTGCGACATATAGCACAGAAGAAGAAAAACGTGATGAGCGTTTGACGATTGTCGTTGGTGGCGCGGGATTTACAGGTATCGAGTTTTTAGGTGAGCTTGTAAACCGCGTGCCAGAACTTTGTCGTGAATATGACGTTGATCCAAATAAAGTGCGCATCATCTGTGTAGAGGCAGCGCCTACAGTTCTGCCTGGTTTTGACCCAGAACTTGTTGAATATGCGGTAAATGTTCTTGAGAAAAAAGGTGTTGAATTTAAAATTGGTACAGCGATTAAAGAATGTACACCAGAAGGCATTATCGTTAGCAAAGACGATCAAGTAGAAGAAATTAAAGCGGGAACAGTTGTATGGGCGGCTGGAGTACGCGGAAGTCGCGTCATTGATGAATCAGGATTTGAAGCGATGCGCGGTCGTGTGAAAGTCGATCCGTTCTTACGTGCCCCAGGACATGAAGATGTGTTTGTTGTTGGAGACTGTGCGTTAATTATTAACGAAGAAACAAACCGTCCATATCCGCCAACAGCGCAAATTGCAATGCAACAAGGGGAAGTTTGTGCGAAAAACTTAGCTGTATTAATTCGTGGTCAAGGGGAATTACAACCGTTTAAACCGGACCTAAAAGGAACAGTATGTTCGCTTGGACACGATGATGCGATCGGTGTCGTATTTGGCAAGAAAATTTGGGGGGCAAAAGCAAGTGTCATGAAAAAAGTAATTGACAACCGTGCCCTTTACTTAATTGGTGGTCCAACACTTGTTGCGAAAAAAGGAAAATTCAAGCTATTATAAAAACGAGCGAAGCGACTTTTCGCTCGTTTTTTCTTTACAAATGATATATTTTTATGTATAATTATCTGAAAATTAAGAAAAAAGGGGAGAGGGTTATGAATAAAACAACGTGCCAATATTGTGCGGGAAACGGTTATGTTCATGTTGCGGTCGGGGGATCGGAAACATGTCACTATTGTGAAGGAACAGGAGTAGAAAAAGATGAAATGGCAATGAAGCAATAATTGACTCATGTTTTCGCTTTCAGTACACTTAAAATGGTGTATTGGAGGTGAAAACGTATGGAAATGAGCATTCCTGTTTTATTTATTTCTATTTTATTGTTTTTTGTTTTATTTTTTGGTATTGGTTTTTTATTAAATATGATTTTACGAACGACGTGGACGATGGCGATATTAAGCCCGTTCGTTTTATTATTGTGGATTGATCAAATTTCTATAATGGACTATGTGACAAATCCATCCGCTTCCTTTGCTCACGTGAAAGAGCGAATAGGGTCGTTAGCGAGTGCCGATTTAATCATTTTAAGTAGCGGCATTGTAGGCGCAATCGTTTCAGGTATTGTCATTCAAACATTGCGTAAAAAAGGATATCGGATGTTTTAAACCTTCACGATCGTGGAGGTTTTTTTATTTCTCTTGCGGTGGATGTATATTTTTTTAGAATGTTGGAAAGAAATACAACCGTGGGAGGAGTGAATAAATGAGTATAAAATGGTTAAGACGAACGACCATGGTTGTATTGTTTCTATGCGCGTTCGTGACGACATTTCAATCGATATCAGGCGTTGAAGCGAAGATGCTATCGGATTGGTTTTCACCTTCACGTTTTTCTTTTTTCTCGTTCAAGTCGTTGTTTTCAACAAATACGTATGAGTATGTAGCAGATCGTTTTCGTAAAACTGAAAAGCAAATGACACAACTATCATCCCAACAAACAACAAACGAATCGTTGACGTTAGAAGAAGCTTTCGATTGGTCACAATACCCGTCCGTCACTGTTGTAGCAACAGGATATACGGCTGGAGTGGAATCAACAGGGAAAACGCCTGATCATCCGAGCTATGGGATCACATATTCAGGCGTGCGTGTGAAACGTGATTTGTACTCCACGATCGCAGCAGACTTAAACATTTTCCCAATTGGAACGATTTTATTTATTCCGGGATACGGATATGGTGTTGTCGCAGATACAGGATCAGCGATTAAAGGCCATAAAATTGATTTATATTACGAAACAGTAGATGATGTATATAAACATTGGGGAAAGAAAAAAGTGAGCGTATATGTCGTCAAACGCGGAGATGGAACATTATCTGAGCAAGAGATGATTGCACTGAATGAAAATGAATCGATGCAAGTGTTTCGGCAACAATATATAAAGAAAGAGGAAAAGGAAGTTGGTCTATAGCCGAACTTCCTTTTCTTGTTATGCGACGTATTTGTTATATGTTTGATGCTGGTTTAATGCTTTATAAATGCGTGGTGCAATGATGCCGGCAACGATCGATAAGATGATATCTTTTGGAAGCGGAACGAGCATCCAGCTCCATGCCATCGTATACGAAAACCCTTCTGGCGCTTCAGCCCATAATTTGAACGCGACATACATCCAATTCGTGCCGACAACGTAGTTAATGATCATGCCGATGATAGTTGCTGTGATAAAGTGTGCTACGGAACGATTTGCACTTTTTTCAATAAGTAGACCAGTGACGTATGCTGCAAGAATAAAAGAAAGAATAAAGCCAAACGTTGGGGCAACGATCGTTGAAAACCCTCCGCTAAAACGAGCGAAAACGGGTGCACCAAACAGTCCGATGAGCATATATACAGTCATTGCGATCGCACCGCGTTTTGCCCCGAGAATAGCTCCAGCTAATACGCAAAAAAAGGTTTGTAGCGTAATGGGAACTCCACCAATAACAAGGAAAGGAGCCCACGATGTAATGTTTGCTCCGATCGCCATTAACGCTGCAAACATGGCGATAAACGTTAAATCTCTCGCTCGCATTTGTTAACCTCCTTTTTTTATTTGTTAACGAAATGGTATATGATAAAACAAAAAATGTCAATACATAAGTGCAACGTACTTGTGCAACATAACAATACGGAGGGGATGACAATGAGGGAAGAGGAACAATTGCTTCGCGCAAATCGATTAGGTGCAAAAGAAGACATCATTCATGTAAGTGAAACGGATGATGGGCATGATTTGCGCGATGCAGCCTATATAGGTGAAAAGCAGATGGCGGCACCGAATTATCGCCAGTAGAGAAAGAAGGTGAGTTGGCAACAAGGCGACTCGCCTTTTTTTGGTGAAAGTGTAATATGGATCGTATTTGGATTAAAAGAGATTTTCATTTCCGATTCAATGCCGATGGATTGAAGTTGCTTTTGTACTTCTTCTTGTTTTGATTGTTGAGCTTTTTCCATTAATTGCTTCGCAAAAATAGGATCGTTTGCGATTTTTGTCGAAATAGTCGTTGCATCTTTCAATAGTTTTTGTATCGCCTTTGATGATTGTGTAAATTGTGTAATATCAACGTTTGGATACATTGTTCTCCCTCCTTGGAAGCAGTATATGACGAAAAGAAAAAAACGCTCAAAGGCGAACCTTGAGCGTTTTTATAAGTAACGAATGAAAATATACGCGTGTGAAATAAGCAAGGAAATGAGCGTAAGCGGTGCTCCGATTTTTAGAAAATCAAAGTAGCTAAACCCATGACCTTCACGTGAAGCAATCCCTGCAACGATGACGTTTGCAGATGCTCCAATTAACGTTCCGTTTCCACCTAAACAAGCGCCAAGCGCTAACGACCACCATAACACATCAATTTGTGCTGAGTCCGGAGATAATCCCATGCCGACAGCCATATCTTGAATGAGTGGAATCATCGTCGCAACGAACGGAATGTTGTCAATGGTTGCTGATGCAATTCCAGATACCCAAAGAATTAAGTAAGATGCGAAATGAATATCGCCCCCTGTGATTTCCAATGCTTTCTCGGCCAAACTTTTAATAAGCCCGATATCGACGAGGCCGCCAACAAGGGTAAACAATCCAGCAAAAAAGAAAATGGTTGTCCACTCCACAGAAGCGAATACTTCTTCTAAGTCGTGTTCTTTTACGCCGATCATCATTAAAATGACAGCCCCTGTCATTGCGATGACTGCTGCATCGACGTGAATCACTGAATGGAGCATAAACCCTAAAATTGTTAATCCAAGCACAGAAACGGATTTTTTCAATAGTACAGCATCTTTAATGTATTGTTTTTCATCGAGTTTCATGAGCCGTTCGATAAGCGCAGCATTTGCTTGAAGACGTTTGCGATAAAACACGTACAAAATAGCAATAACAACAGCCATGATAACGAGAACAACAGGACCCAAATTAAATAGAAAGTCGTTAAACGTTAAATGTTTATTGGCAGAGCCGATCATAATGTTTGGTGGGTCTCCGATTAACGTCGCCGTTCCGCCAATGTTTGAGAAAAGTACTTCAGAAATTAAAAATGGAACAGGCTCTACTTCTAACATACGTGTAATGGAAAATGTAACCGGAACAATTAACAGAACGGTTGTTACATTGTCTAAAAAGGCGGAAAGAACAGCTGTCAGCAAAGATAAAATGACTAAAATGTTAATTGGGCTTCCTTTCGCCATTTTTGCAGCTTTGACCGCAACATATTGGAAAAAGCCTGATTTACTCGTAATGCTAACAAGAATCATCATTCCGATTAAAAGCGTAATCGTCCCCCACTCGATATGATGAGTATACGCTTGATGTAAATCAACGATGCCGAAAATGATCATAAAAGCGGCACCTAATAAAGCGATGACAGCGCGATTCACTTTTTCTGAGATGATGATGGCGTATGTAATTAAAAAGATTGCAATGGCCGCATAATATTGAAAATTGCTCACTTCATGAGTGATTGCCTCATGCACGATCTTTCATTCCTTTCTATATTTCAGTTTTTTAGTGGCTGAAAGCAGCTTGGACACTTTAAATGCGCCGTGTCAGCGTTTACATTGCGAATATAAAAAGAAAATCCGCAGTTAGCGCATTCGATTTGTGATAAGCGGTCGATAAACAATTTTGTGGATGGCGATCCTTGCTTTGTTGTATCAATGACTTCCACATGTACATGTTCACGGGAATCGTCTTCTGCAAGCACTTGTCCTTCTGTTTCTTCTTTGACGCGCCAACCATGGTCTAAAATATGTTGCTCTAGTTGGCTATGAGAAGAGTTTGCTAACATATCTTCAGCTAATGACATCAACTGTTCATTTGTCAAAGATTCAAATGGAATTTTTTGTTTTTGATCGTTCCAATACCCCCTTAACTGCGCTTCTGTAAATACGAATGTGATGACTTTGTGGATCACGACGTTTTTCAAGCGAATACGCCTCCTTTTTTGTTTACGAATCCAATTATATTCCTTTTTGCGAAGCGATACAATTGTCTTTATGATATAATGAGTGAGAAGATATATGGAGAGGTTGATTGCATGACTGACATTATATTTGGATTGTTTTTATACTTCCCAGAAGATAAAACAGAGTACATTCCTGCTGCCATTTCGTTTACCGCATTTTTTATTGCAGCAGTGTTGACGATGCGATTGATTATAAAAATTTCAAAACGTCAAGAAGAAAAAGCGAAGCAATTGGAAGAACAGTTGAAAAAACAACAAGTAAACGACTAAATGGACAAAAAAGGGGGCATAATAAGCTGTAAATATGTAGTTGGAGGGCTTATTGTGCGTCAAATAATGATATGTGTCGTCTTATTGCTTGTGAGCGGATGTATGGAAGAGAAAGTGAAAAACGTCGATGTCAATATGATTAATGAAGATGGTGATTCGGTTGGAACGATTAAAATATCGCAGCAACCTGAAGGGGTGAAACTCGACATTGATTTAAAAGGACTGCCTCCAGGAGAACACGCGATCCATATTCATGACAAAGGAACATGTGAACCACCTACATTTCAATCAGCTGGGGAACATTTCAATCCGGAAGGAAAAGAGCACGGTCTCCTTCATCCGGAAGGAGCGCATGCAGGCGATTTACCGAATTTAATTGTGAAAGAAGATGGAACGGTGAAAGTACAATTGATGGCTCGAAATGTCAATTTGTCAGAAGAGAAAAACGGCTTATTCACCAAAAACGGAACATCGATTGTCATCCACGAAAGAAAAGATGATGGGATGTCTCAGCCAGCGGGAAATGCAGGCAAGCGAATCGCATGCGGTGTGATAAAAAAACCGTAGTTGCAAGCGATGTTGTCTTGCTCATTTTTTTGAAAAAAGACGTGCATTTTTTTCTAAATTGTGTGAAAATTTATGTCAGGGGGGATTTTCATGAAACTAACTGAAAAAGAAATTGAAATTGTTGAATTGTTAGAAAAAAACGCGCGTCTGCCGATTGATACAATGGCGAAAATGGTTTCTCTCTCCGTTTCAGAAGTAGAGGATATAATAAAAAAATTAGAAGAAGCGAAAGTGATTGTACAGTATGCGACGATCGTGGACTGGCGGAAAGTAGATGGCCATGAAGGCGTGACGGCGATGATCGATGTAAAAGTGACACCGAAGCGTGGCGTTGGATTTGACGAGGTAGCTGAACGTATTTATCGCTTTCCGGAAGTTAAGTCTGTTTATTTGATGTCCGGTGCCTATGATTTATCTGTCGTCATTGAAGGACGTTCCATGTCTGAAATTGCCCATTTTGTTTCTGAGAAATTATCGACGCTCGATTCCGTCATTTCAACGACAACTCATTTTATTTTAAAGAAATATAAGCATGACGGCACCGTGTTTGAGCAAGGTGATCAAGATCGAAGAATCGTGGTGGCTCCGTGATGCAGAAGACGAAAACGTACGTATCTGACACCGTATCACGCTTAAAACCGTCCGGTATTCGCCGCTTTTTTGATTTAGCGGCAAGTATGGAAGGGGTCATTTCACTTGGGGTGGGCGAGCCGGATTTTATTACCCCTTGGAGTGTGCGGGAAGCTTGCATTTTATCATTAGAACAAGGATATACGTCATATACAGCGAACGCAGGTTTATGGGAGTTAAGAAAAGAAATTAGCGACTATGTAGCGCGGCGTTTTCACGTGTTATATGATCCAGCTGATGAAATAATTGTGACGGTTGGGGCAAGTCAGGCGCTCGATGTGTCGCTTAGAGCTGTTTTAAATCCAGGTGATGAAGTCATTGTTGTTGAGCCGAGCTTTGTTTCATACGCACCGCTTGTTTTATTAGCTGGGGGTGTGCCAATTCCGATCCAAACGAGTGGGAAACATCAATTCAAATTGCAGCCAGAGCAGATTGAACAGGTTGTCACACCGAAAACAAAAGCATTAATCATTTGTTCCCCAAATAACCCAACGGGAACGGTGCTGAACGCAGAAGAACTTGCGCAAATTGCTCGCATTGTAGAAAAGCATGATTTGCTTGTCATTTCAGATGAAATTTATGCGGAGTTATGCTATGACGGACAATATACAAGTTTTCCTGCGATCGCTCATATGCGAGAACGAACCATTTTAATTAACGGTTTTTCAAAAGGGTTTGCGATGACAGGATGGCGCCTTGGATTTATTGCTGCACCGAGAGAATTAGCTACCGCGATGTTAAAAATTCATCAATACACGATGATGTGCGCACCGACGATGGCGCAATATGCTGCTATTGAAGCGTTGAGAAATGGAGCAGATGATGTCGAACAGATGAAAAAAAGTTACCGACAACGGCGCAACTTTTTTGTTCAGTCATTAAATGAACTCGGCCTTTCATGTCATATGCCAGGTGGGGCGTTTTATGCATTTCCATCCATTCAATCCACAGGCATGACGTCAGAACAGTTTGCGGAGCGATTATTGTTAGAGGAAAAAGTAGCTGTCGTTCCGGGCAACGTGTTTGGAGCAAGCGGAGAAGGGTATATTCGCTGTTCATACGCCTCATCACTAGAACAATTACAAGAGGCGATCCGACGCATGAAGCGATTTGTTGAACGACTGTAAAAGAAAGCTGACGTATTGTCAGCTTTCTTTGTTGTATTTCAGTTCATATAACATTTGCATGACGCGTAAAAAATCTTCTTCGCTAAACTCTTTTGCTTTTCGCAAAATAAGTTTTGCGCGCTTAATGCCAATGTCTTTAATTAAATATTCGATTTCTGGATCGAGACTAGATGAATTCGATAAGTCAGCACGCTCTAATAATTCAGATGCAGGGACATCGAGAGCAGTGCAAAGTTTTAAAATAGTTGGTGTGTCAGGGACTTGTTCCCCAGATTCGTATTTTTGAATGGTCGCTACCCCTACCCGAACTTTCATGGCCAACTCTTGTTGCGACATATTTCGCTGTTCTCGGTACATGCGAATATTTTCGCCGATTGTACTCATTTATTCTCCCACCTCTCCAAAATTCGTTTACATATTTATCATACCATGTTCCTATTTATTCACGTGCACAAAATTAACACTTTTTAAGTGAATTATGTTACAATTTTTCAAAAAACGAGGAGTGTTTCATTTGGAGTGGAAGGAAGGTGCGATTGTTACGGGTGTTGTGACGGGAATACAGCCATATGGGATATTTGTATCGCTTGACGAGCGAACTCAAGGACTCATTCATATTTCAGAAATTACAGATGGCTACGTAAAAAATATTTATGATTACGTGGATGTGGGGGAGTCTGTTCGGGTAAAAATTATCGCGATCGATGAAAAAACAAAGCGAATTAGCTTATCGTTGCGTGATGTTGATTGTGACACAACAAATATTGAGACTCCTTTAGGATTTCAACCGTTAAAAATGCAACTAGAAAAATGGATTGCGGAAGCGAAAAAAACATACAACTCACCGAGTGATCGGTGAGTTGTATGTTTATGTTCTCGACATTTTTGGTTCTGTACGTCCGAGTTCCTCCGTTGGTTTAAACAGTAATACGAGGTTAATGAGCCCCGCAATTCCAACGAGAGCGTAGACAATGCGTGCAAACGCCGATGCTTGACCACCGAAAATGGCTGCTACAAGATCGAAGCGGAAAAAGCCAATGAGCCCCCAGTTCAACGCTCCAATAACAGTAAGCAATAGTGCAATTCGTTGTAACGTACTCATGTTCATCCTCCTTTAAAATATCGTATTCACTTATAGAATGAATCATTTTGTGAGAAGTATGCATAAAAAAATGCAAGTTTCTTTACTTCTTTGTTTCTTTTGGAAATAATGAAAGGAAGGAGGGATAAACATGGAAAATTTTATTTTTCATAATCCAACGAAATTAATTTTCGGTAGAGGACAAATTGAACATTTGAAAAAGGAACTTCATTCGTATGAGCACATTTTAATCGTATATGGCGGAGGAAGCATTAAGAAAAACGGCGTATATGATGATGTCGTATCTATTTTGCGTTCAGCGAATAAGTCTTGGTCCGAGCTAGCGGGTGTCGAACCAAATCCTCGTTTATCTACTGTTCAAAAAGGAATACACATTTGCCGTGAAGAGAAAGTCGATTTTATTTTAGCAGTAGGCGGAGGTAGTGTCATCGATTGTGCCAAAGCCATTGCAGCAGGTGCATTATATGATGGAGATGCATGGGATTTTATTTCGCGAAAGGCGACGGTTGAGCGAGCGCTGCCAATTGGAACAGTATTAACGCTGGCTGCGACAGGATCGGAAATGAATGCAAATTCCGTTATTACAAATTGGGAAACGAAGGAGAAATACGGATGGAGTAGCCCAGCTGTTTTCCCTCAATTTTCGATTTTAGATCCTGTTTATACAAAAACTGTTCCGAAAGATCATACAGTGTATGGCATCGTTGACATCATGTCGCACGTATTAGAACAATATTTTCACCATGCGCCAAATACGCCATTACAAGATCGAATGTGCGAAGCTATTTTACGAACAGTCATTGAAACCGCACCAAAACTCATAGAAGATTTACAAAATGTTGATCATCGTGAAACGATTTTATATTGTGGAACAATGGCTTTAAATGGAATGTTACGCATGGGGCTACGCGGTGATTGGGCGACACATAATATTGAGCATGCTGTATCAGCAGTGCATGATATTCCACACGCGGGTGGGCTAGCTATTTTATTCCCGAACTGGATGAAGCACGTGCTTGAGGAACATATCGATCGGTTTAAGCAGCTAGCTGTTCGAGTATTTAACGTTTATCCAGAAGGCAAAGGAGATCGGGAAATCGCGTTAGAAGGAATTGAAAAACTTCGGGCGTTTTGGAATAGCATAGGTGCCCCTTCTCGATTAGCAGATTATCATATCGGTGAAGAATCGTTGCCAATAATAGTAGAAAAAGCGATGGCGTTCGGCCCGTTTGGTAATTTTAAAAAGTTACATCATCATGATGTCATGGCGATTTTACAAGCCTCATTGTAAAGTGCGAAAAATGTCATAATGAATCCGTTTACATTGTTTTCGTGAACTTGATTCTCGATGTTTATTTCGCTAAAGTGAAAGAGGATACAATCATTGAGGAGGAAACGTACATGACGCATATTCAGTTTGATTATTCAAAAGCGTTATCGTTTTTTGGTGAACATGAGTTAACGTATTTGCGTGACGCAGTGAAAGTGGCGCATCACGCTCTTCATGAAAAAACAGGCCAAGGCAACGACTTTTTAGGATGGATTGACCTTCCTGTTGCGTATGATCGCGAAGAGTTTGCTCGCATTCAACAAGCAGCGAAAAAAATTCAAGAAGACTCTGATGTTTTGTTGGTTATTGGAATTGGTGGCTCTTATTTAGGTGCTCGCGCGGCAATCGAAATGTTGCAACATTCATTTTATAATGCCCTTCCGGCAGAAAAGCGGAAAACGCCGCAAATTATTTTTGTCGGCAACAACATTAGTTCTACATATATGCGCGATGTTATGGATTTACTTGAAGGAAAAGATTTTTCAATTAACGTCATTTCGAAATCAGGAACGACGACAGAGCCAGCCATTGCATTCCGTATTTTCCGTAAGCTTCTCGAAGAAAAATATGGAAAAGAAGAAGCACGCAAGCGCATTTATGCGACAACTGACCGCGCACGCGGAGCATTAAAGACGTTAGCGACGGAAGAAGGATATGAGACGTTCGTTATTCCAGATGATGTTGGAGGGCGTTACTCTGTTTTAACAGCGGTCGGTTTATTGCCAATTGCCGTAAGCGGAGCGAATATTGAAGCAATGATGAAAGGGGCTGCCCAAGCTCGCGAAGATTTCAGCAAATCGGAACTAGAAGAAAACATTGCTTACCAATACGCTGCGGTGCGAAATGTGCTGTACAATAAAGGGAAAACAATCGAAATGCTCATTAACTATGAACCGGCATTGCAATATTTTGCGGAATGGTGGAAACAATTATTTGGTGAAAGTGAAGGGAAAGATCAGAAAGGGATTTTCCCAGCTTCAGCGAACTTTTCAACTGACCTTCACTCTTTAGGGCAGTATGTGCAAGAAGGTCGTCGCGACTTGTTTGAAACTGTATTAAAAGTAGAAACGCCGCGCCATGAGTTGACGATTGAGGCAGAAGATAACGACTTAGATGGACTAAACTATTTAGCAGGAAAAACAGTTGATTTTGTTAACACAAAAGCGTTTGAAGGAACGTTGTTAGCACATACAGATGGTGGTGTACCAAACTTAGTCGTCACATTGCCACGATTAGATGAATATACATTTGGTTATCTCGTTTACTTCTTTGAAAAAGCGTGTGCGATGAGCGGATATTTGCTTGGGGTCAATCCGTTTGATCAGCCGGGTGTAGAAGCATATAAAGTGAACATGTTTGCTCTTCTCGGTAAGCCTGGATACGAAGAGAAAAAGGCTGAGCTTGAAAAACGGTTGAAATAATGAAAAAGAGCTTTTCCTGGATGCAGGGAAAGCTCTTTTTTTGGGCATCATAACACACAGAGGAGGAGTGATCGATATGATTGAAATTCCATCTGCATTAGAAGGAAAAACGTTTTTATTAAATGTGTTAGAACAAGAATTAAAGCCACTCGGCTATGTGATCGGTGGAAATTGGGATTATGACCATGGTTCGTTTGACTATAAAATGGCGGATGATGTTGGGTACCAATTTTTACGCCTTCCATTCGTCGCGATAGATGGACAACTTGATTCGTATGGGGCAACGGTTGAATTAAAGCGCCCATACGTCTTATGCCACAAATATCAGCGTGGCTTAGATGACAATGTGCATATTGGGAATATAAACGCATCATTTAACCAATTTTCTGAGCCGGAAGATCCCGATGCAACGGTACCTGATCAATATGTAGCGATGGCAAAAACGCTCGTCAAAGATTTGGAAGAACGGTTATTGCGCTAATACGATAAGCTCATCTGTCGACTGAATGATCGTATGTGACGGTGGATTAATTGCGATGTGTTGATTGTTTGCAACACCGATAAGCAATACATCTTCTTTTTTTAATTCCGTGAGCATTGACGCAAAAGACATCCCGATCCATTCATCGCGCACAGCTAGCCGTTTGATCGGGTGTTTTTTAAATTGCTCGACGTCGTTTAACATGTTCGGGGATGAAAGGCAATTGGCCATTAAAAAGCTGATCCATTTATTTGTTTCAATCGTTTCATCTGCCCCTGCTCGTTTTGCGTTGTCCACTTGAGTAGTTGTTAATATTTCTACAACAGTATACACAGATGGATGAAGCGCTTTCACTGTTAAAAGGGTGACGATGGATGCTAAATCAGCCTCCGTTTCGTTTTTATGTTGGTTGGCAGTAATAATGACGATCCGGGCTTCAAACACGTTTGCTTTTTTCCACACATCGTCATGAGTCGGATTTCCTTTAATGAAATGGACGTGTTTCGGAACATCCCAACGTTTTAGTGTCTCATCGATCACGAGACATGGAATGTTGGACGGCATGAGAGCAAGTAGCTGACGAATGCGTTCATTCCACCCGACTAAGATGACATGTTCCCCTTTTGTATAAGGGAGTTCACCAGTTGATAAAGCGTTTTCTTTTGAAATTGCTTTTGTAGATAGTGTGACAAAATAAGCTGAGACAAAAGCTGTACCAAGCAAAATAAGAGTGATCGCGACAAGTTTACCACCTAATGTTGTCGGTACGAGGTCGCCATAACCAATTGTTGTTGTTGTAATTAACGCCCACCATATGCCATCGAATGCTGTTAAAAATGTTTTTGGCTCAACGATATGAATGATCATCCCAAATAAACAGATGATTGTTGTAATGGTTAATATAATTCGTATAAGTGGAGAAAGTCGCCAATATGAAGCGAGAAATTCATACCATCTCATCTATTTTCCCTCCCGTTTTATCATTGTAGACGAGATGGTGTCATTTCTTACATATTTTTTCTTTAAAAACAAATGATATAAACGAAAGGAGGGACGCTGATGGATATGCATCGCGTAAAACAAATTGTTTCTTCACCAGATGATATTCGGGTATGTTATCACGGTCAATCCGTTTGGATTGATGGGTACGATGAAACAAATCGAACAGCTACCGTACATATGCGTGGGCGGGAACATGAACGTCACATCGTTCCGGTGGAAGAACTAACAGAAGAGTAAAAGAAAAACCCTTGCTATGCAAGGGTTTTTTCGATGGAGCATACCGGGATCGAACCGGTGACCTTCGCGCTGCCAGCACGACGCTCTCCCAGCTGAGCTAATGCCCCTTTTCGTTTATATTGTAAAAACATTTTGTTTTTTCGTCAATCGATATTAAGAAATCATGGGGATTGCTTGCATAATTGTTTCGCTATTTTGTTCAATTGGAATCTCAGTATTTTCCATCCACTCTAAAAAGGAAGATGTTAATTGTGGATCGAATTGTTTCCCCGCTCCTCTTTTGATTTCTTCATAAGCTTCTTCCCATGTAAGTGACGCGCGATATGGCCGAATGCCTGTCATTGCTTCAAGTGAATCAGCTAACGCCACGAGACGAGCGAGAAAAGGGATGTCCTCTCCTTTTTGGTTGTATGGATATCCTTTGCCATCCCAACGTTCATGGTGGTATAAAACGATATGAGAAATTTCAGATGAAACATGGTAATATTGTAATATTTGTACACCAAATAGTGGATGTTTTTTTATTTGAGCAAATTCTTCTTCTGATAGTTTCCCTCTTTTTGTTAAAATATGAACAGGGATGTGTAATTTCCCAATATCGTGAATGAGCGCTCCAAATTGAAGCTCTCGCTTTTCTTCATCAGGGAGTTTCAAAAACGAAGCAAAAGATAAAGCGATTTTCGTTACTCGATATGAATGAAGGAAAGTTAGCTCGTCCTTTTTTGAGAGCTGGCGCATAAGGAAACAAAGTTCCATGTTTTTTATAATAGAGGACATGTCGTTCCCCACCTTTTTGTTTTGAAGGAAATTTTCATCATATATGCTAATATAAATGAGAATGATTTTCAAGTTAAACATTTTCGATATCGACGCCACGAATAGAAGGAATTTGATGAATAAACTCGTATACGTCTGTTGTTGCGCGTTTTTGATCGACAGATACTTTTAATTCAACGAAGTGATTTCCGTTATCTAAGTCTTTTATGCGCACCGTTTTAATGCGAATATTTTTTTGTTTAATCGTATTAATGACTTCAGAAATTTTTGTTGCATCTAGCACGGTGAGTTTCACAGAAAGTTCTTTTTCTCTTAGTTGTTTCGGACCAAAAATCGTTGTTATAAGCGGAATAAGCTCGACGCTAGCGATAAGGAAGATGACGCACAATATCGCTTCGATATAAAAGTTTGCCCCCACAGCGATTCCGACACCTGCTGCTCCCCAAATGAGCGCGGCAGTTGTTAAACCAGAAATGCTATCGTTTCCGCGGCGAAGAATAACACCTGCACCGAGAAAGCCGATACCTGATACAATTTGAGCAGCGAGGCGAAGTGGATCCATATT